>CAZHKB010000124.1:0-8007 GCA_964533405.1 uncultured Phycisphaeraceae bacterium
CAGGCCGAAGCCTATCGATCGTTCGTGTCCACCGGAGATGGGCGGGTTCGGAGCCGTTCTCCTGGATGTCGAAACGCTGGCCGGTGTCGCTGTTCTCGAACAGGTGCGACCCTTCGCAGAATGATGTGGGTCTCGCTCTTCTCGTGGGTGTGCTTGGGGATGTGGTTGGGGGGGTGAGGAAGAAGGTCCGAATCACCATCCCTCGCGGTCATCCCGCTTGGCCGATGGCGTACCGCTGCTTGAGTTGCGGCACGGTCATCTGTTCCAAGGCCCGCTCGGCTGCATTCACATCGATCGCCATCATGAACTCCGTTCTCGTGGCCTCTGGGTTCGTGAACCACGTGACGGATCAGGGCGAGCATGCTCGGAGAGTTCAAGGCGGGCCGGGGAGGCTTCTTGATGCTCGCTGATTGGCCCCGACATGTCGATCTGTCGCCGCCGGCGGCGGATTCCCTCGGCGAAGATGGCAGCGATGCCGTCCAATCGGGCGACGGGCGTCGTGGGTGCGTCTGGGTTGAACGTGGGGGTGGGGGCGGGCGCATCGTCCATAAGCGCGGTGTTGTGCGCGGGCACATCCTCCGTGAAGGGGGACATGCATCCGTGCGGGCGTGCGGGCGTGCGGGCGTGCGCGTGGCGCTCGGCTTCGCACCTGATGCTGGTGTGAGGCCCGCGTCTGGTGCGGGCCGTCTGCTCTCTGAATACGCGAAACGGTCAGGGAGCGGCGAAAGGTCCGAACCGCACCCCTCGTTCACCCGGAGGGCGCGTTAACCACGCCGACCGGAGGATTTGAGAGCGCGGAGAGACTTTTGGCCCCCAACCCCGGCGTGGGGACCGATCCGTCGATGCGATGCCTCGGATTCGAGAGCGCTCAGCAGAACGGGGACTTTCAGGAAGTGCCACGAATCCCGAGAGATACGCGCGGTGGGCGAAAAGCCCCGACCGTTAACGAGAAAAGGCCTCGTTACAAGGCCTTTCTCAGAACTCCCGCCGAGCGCTGCTTCCCAGCGCGAGGGGCGGGCTGGATCGAGCGTGCGAGCAATCCCATACTTGTGCATGAGCACCGACACCCGCCTTCGCGCCCTTCAGGACCGGTTCATCGCCTCGTGGGGGCAGATGGGCAGCGTGTGGGGGATCAGCCGGACGATGGCGGAGGTTCACGCGCTGCTGTACATCACGGCTGAGCCCGCGTGTACGGATGACATCATGGAGCGCTTGCAGATCTCTCGGGGCAACGCGTCGATGTCGCTGCGTGCGCTGGTGGACTGGGGGGTCGTGACGCGGACGCATCGGCGGGGGGATCGCAAGGAGTACTTCGTCGCCGAACAGGACGTGTGGGCGATGTTCCGCGCGATTGTGCGGGAGCGAATGAAGCGGGAGGTGGACCCGCTGCTGGCCGCGCTGTATGAGATTCGGGAGTCGGCGCCGGCGCCGGCGACCGGGGGTCGGCGTGGGGACTCGAAGCGGCCGCCGGCGGGTTCGGAAGCGGCCGCACTCGAGAGGCTCGACGCGCTGCTGGAGTTCTTCGAGACGACCCAGGGATTGACGCAGCGGTTCGTGAGCCCGGCGGGGCGGGGGCTTCAGATCGCGGCGACTCTGCTGGGCAAGTCGCGGCGGGCGAGGCCGACCGGGAGGCCGACGGGAAGGAAGGGTGGAGGCGAGTTGCAGGAGTGATGCGGACCGCAGAAGGGTCCGGCCCGGCTGTTCACGAGCGGAACCCCCGCCCTCGCTGCGCCGCTGCGGTGAGTCCTCTGATCTGAGAAGGACGCTTAAGAAAGCCAGCAGTGAAGGGCGCCAGTGTGGACGGGCGCGGCGGGCTTGGCGCCCGTGGTTGCAAGACACGGTGGCCGATCGTTCGCGCGATCGGTTCCGTTGAGTCTGGTGCGCGATCGGGGTCGTCGATGCGAGGTTCAGGTTTCGACGACGGGGCGCTCGCGAGCGCCGTAGTGGATGGCGATGCAGATGGGCAGCGGCGGGAAGCGCATGCGGAAGCGAACAGCACGGAAGTCCCGCTCGCGGCATCCGGTGGCGGAGATGAGGCGGGCCAACAGGGCGTCGTGTTCCGCGACGCCCGCCAGGTCGCGCAGGTCGGTGGGGCTCCCGAACTCGATAAGCGTCTCGGCGATGGGAATCTCGTCGATGCCCGACTGGTCGCGGAATGGGAACTCGTTGTTGACCAGGGAGTAGCAGTTGATGGTGGCTTCGTCCGGGGCGACGGCGTCCCTGTGCAGCAGGACGTCGAAGCAGAGGGACTCGGCGGGGACGCGGACGGCCATGGTGACGGCGTCGCGCGGGCCGCGATCGATGGGGATGTCGCGGATGACCTCGCCGGTGACGACGTCGACCGCGCCCTCGCGCCCGATGGGACGGGGCTCAAGTTCGTCCTGGGCGGTGCGGCCTTCGACCACGCGCCGGCGGACCTGGACCCCGGTGGGTCGGCAGAACTCGGGGAGCAGCGGCGGGGCGTTGTCGTCGAGGGCATCCCCGTCGAAGGTGTCGCGGCGCGGGGCCAGGCGAGGGCCGGTGGACTGGACAAGGGTGCTGCGGCCAAGGACCCAGGAGACGCCGGGGCGCATGGTCTTAAGGCCGAAGTAGCCGCGGACGAGGGCGACGCTGGCGAAGAAACCCTCGCGTCCCGGGAACACCGCGGCGCAGTGGTAGAGCAGGGCGGCTTGGACGCCCAGGACGTGGCTGTTGCCCCGGAACAGACCGCGGCGAAGCGAGAGGTCTTGGCGCTCGCGGCCTTCGGGGGTGAGAGTGCCCAGGAGGATGTCGGCCGAGGCGCGGTCGCCGGCGTGCTGGAGGGCCAGTTCGCGGTAGCGCGCGAAGGTGTCGCGGGCTTGCGCAATCACGTCGGCGGGGGCACCGGCCTTCTCTGCGGCGTCGAGGAACTTGGCGACGCCGGCACGCCCGGGGACGTGCTGGGGAGAGGGGAGCGCGCCGGCCTCGCCCCCAAGGGTCCAGACCTTCCAGGCGAGGGAGCGGTCGAGCCCCAGGGATCGGGAGAGTTCGGCCGACGTGCCGTCGCGCCAGCCTCCGGCGTCGAGCAGTGCGGCGACGGCGGCCCGGAGGTCCTTGAGGACGGCGGGGGCGGCCCTTTCGAGTGCGTGCGCGTTGTCCGCAAGCGCCGCGTCGATGGGGTGCAGGCTGGAGGCGACGGGTTGCATAGTCATGCGAGTCTACCCGATCCACGGGCAAGTCGATGGGGCGTGGGGACGCCTGTTCGGGGGGGTGTGGCGCGGTTGACCAGAAACCAGCCGGGGCTACACTGTGCGTCCGTTGCTGGCCTGGCGCGCGGTGATCGTGTCGGATCACTCCGGCAGCCTCGTCGCTGGGCCTGCGGCGGCGTGAACGTGCCGCTGTAGCTCAGTGGTAGAGCGCACCCTTGGTAAGGGTGAGGTCAAGGGTTCAAATCCCTTCAGCGGCTTGCTTTGTCCGTGCCGTCGATCGCGCCCGAGTGCGGTCGGATGCGTGCCCGGGGCAGTTCAGGACTTGAAAATCGGTCGCGCGGCGTCCCTTGGGGGAGGCCGACGCCCGAGTGTTCGCCTATCCTATCGACCCGGCATGACGCCGGGTCATCGCCCGCACGACGCCGGACGATGTCCGCAGTGGACCAGGAGTCGGAAAGAAAGACACGCGCCGCCCGGCGGGGGGCGCACGACGGAGGTTGCTTCCCATGGCCAAGGGCGTATTCGAGCGGACCAAACCCCACGTCAACGTCGGCACCATCGGTCACATCGACCATGGCAAGTCGACCCTCACGGCGGCTCTGTCGGCCCGCTCGGCGGCGCTGTTCGGCGGTGTGATCAAGTCGTACGCGGACATCACCAAGGGCGGCACGGTGCGCGATGCCTCCAAGACCGTGACCATCCACTCGTCGCACACCGAGTACGAGACCAAGAACCGCCACTACGCCCACGTCGACTGCCCCGGGCACGCCGACTACATCAAGAACATGATCACCGGCGCCGCCCAGATGGACGGTGCCATCCTGGTCGTGTCGGCCGCCGACGGCCCCATGCCCCAGACCCGCGAGCATGTGCTGCTGGCCCGTCAGGTGGGCGTGCCCTCGATCGTGGTGTTCATGAACAAGGTCGACCTTGTTGACGATCCCGAGCTGCTCGACCTGGTCGAGATGGAAGTCCGCGAGCTGCTCAGCAAGTACAACTTCCCGGGTGATGACGTGCCGGTGATCCGCGGCTCGGCCAAGGCCTGCATCGACAACCCGAAGGATGACAAGGCCTCCGAGGGCGTCGACAAGCTGCTGGCGGCTTTGGACTCCTGGGTTCCCGAGCCCAAGCGAGAGCAGGACAAGCCCTTCCTCATGGCCGTCGAGGACGTGTTCTCGATCAAGGGCCGCGGCACGGTCGCCACGGGTCGGATCGAGCGTGGCCTGATCAAGGTCGGCGACGCGGCCGAGATCGTGGGCCTGGTCAAGGACTCGCTCAAGACGACCATCACGGGCGTCGAGATGTTCCAGAAGACTCTCGACCAGGGCATCGCCGGCGACAACGTCGGGCTGCTGCTGCGGGGCGTTGAGAAGCACCAGGTCGAGCGTGGGCAGGTCATTTGCAAGCCCGGCTCGATCAACCCGCACACCAAGTTCAAGGGCCAGGTCTACGTGCTCACCAAGGAAGAGGGCGGTCGCCACACGCCGTTCTTCAGCAACTACCGTCCGCAGTTCTACCTCCGCACGACGGACGTGACCGGCACGGTCAAGTTGCTGGGCGGGGCCGAGATGTGCATGCCCGGCGACAACGTCGAGATCGAGGTCGAGCTGATGGGCACGGTGGCGATGGAGCCCGGGCTGCGATTCGCCGTCCGCGAGGGTGGGCGCACGATCGGTTCGGGCACCGTGACCGAGATCATCGCCTGATTTTTCCCTCCCTCGCGTGCGGGGGAGGTGCCCGCAAGGCTCTGCGAAGCGGGCGGAGGGGGTGTGGCTGGGTTCCCCCATCATGATTCATCGGGTGGCATGTCCACGGCTTTGCGTGGCGATGCGGAACACCCCGGCTGGGATTCGCGTTGAATGGTTGCCCTCGGTCGCCAAGGCCACCCAAAGCGGGTGCCATGCCACCCTGAGTCGAGACGCCGGGCTGGAGCTGGCGTACACTTGCCCAATCTCCGGCCCGTCGGGTAACCCCCGGCGGGCCGGTTGTCAGAACTGAGCATCCCCTCTTGCCGGATGACCCGGCGGGAGGCGAAACGAGGACCGTGTCATGGCCAAGAAGAAGAATGCCGCTCGCGAGTATCTGTGGCTTCAGTGCACGGAGAGCGGGGACCTGAACTACCGGACCAGCGTGAACACCAAGGGCGGCATGCCCGAGGAGCTCAAGGCCGGGATGAAGAAGTATTCGCCGCGTCTGCGCAAGCACACGCTGCACAAGATCAAGAAGAAGTGAGCGGGGACAGGACAATGGGCAGTGGGCATGGGGCACTCCCCTCCAGAAGCGCGGGCGGGTGAGCCGAGTCTTTGGAGTGTGCCTCAGTCGCCCTTTGCTCGTGCCGAGTGCCTGGCGCCCAGTGCCTCTCTTCTGGGCCTTCCTACGGCGGTAGCTCAGCTGGTAGAGCAGTGGATTCCAAATCCACCGGTCGAGGGTTCGAATCCTTCCCGCCGTGCTTTCTGAGTTGGTGGTGTGCGTGCTCGCGTCTCTGGCCCCTTGAGTTCCCGCGGCGCGGCTGGTGTGCGCGGGATGGGGCGCCGCGTCTGGACCCCGGAAGAACCTCATGGCACTAGGCATCTACAAGCAGGGGCAGGGCTACTGGGTCCGCATGATGACCGCCATCGTGGCGGGCGTGCTGGTGCTCGCCTGCGCGGCGTGGGTGTGGCAGTCGCTGGCGCGGATCGAGCCGCCGTCGGCGGGGCGCGACCTGCGGATCGACCAGCCCGTGGGCGCGGTGCCGGCGGCGGGCTCGACGATCGAACTGTTCGGGTCGGGTGATGCGAGCGTGCTGGCGACCGGCACGCTGCAGCGCGTCACCGACGAGGGCGGGAGCCTGGTGCTCCGCGTCACGGGCGTGCAGTTGACGCCCGAGGCCCAGGCCGCGGACCGGGCGGTGGGCGATGCCCGATCGGCCCGCGGGCCGGGCGGCTTCGCAGGCGGGATCCCGCAGGGCGGCATGGCGAGCGTCGCGGCGTTCGAGATGGTGTATGTGCGACTCGCGGCCGCGTCGGTGGTCATCCTGCTGGGCGCGTTCTTCATCTTTCTGTATGTCGGGCACAAGCCCAAGCCGGTGGACTTCCTGATCGCGACCGACGGCGAGGCGCGCAAGGTCAACTGGTCGACTCGCAAGGAAGTGGTGGGCTCGACGTGGGTCGTGATCGCGGCCATGTTCCTGATCGCGGTCACGCTGTTCATCATCGACTTGGCGTTCCAGGGGGTGTTCTCGGCGATCGGTGTGCTGGAGAGGTGAACTCGGGGAGGGGGAAGGAACACCGAGCCACGGACGGGAGAGATCCTCGGGGGAGGCCGAATCACGCTGCTCCCCGCATCTGCTTCCGTGTTGGCCCGTGGACTCAAGGACTCGAATCCGCCGATCGCGCCACTGGGTTTCGGTACTGCTCCGCTTCGCCGTGCCTCGCGCTGTGCCGCTGTGTTGAACTTTCTGCTTCGTTGTGGCTCCGGCACGTTGTCTGCGTGCTGAACTCTTTGATCGAGGACCGACCATGACTACTCAGGGCGAAACTCTCGACGGCCGGCCCGATGGCAAGGTGAGCGTCATCGCCGCCGATGAGGCGATGCGGCAGGAGGGCATGGACTGGTTCGTGCTGCGCGTCGCCTCCAACAAGGAGTCCAGCGTCCGCGAGACGCTGCTGCGCAAGGTCCAGATCGAGAAGATGATCCACCTGATCGGTCGCATCCTGGTTCCGACCGAGAAGACCAAGACCATCAAGGGCGGCAAGCAGAAGATCACCGAGACCAAGCTCTACCCGGGCTATGTGTTTGTCGAGATGAAGCTGGAGCCGGACGGGCGAATCCCGCAGGACGTGTTCTTCCTCATCAAGGAGACGACCGGCGTGGGCGACTTCGTCGGCACCGCCGGGCGTCCGACGCCGATGAAGGAGCACGAGATCGAGAAGATGCTCCGCGACTCGCGCAAGCCCGAGGACGAGCCGATGGTCAAGCTCACGTTCGCCAAGGGCGAGAGCGTGACGATCAAGCAGGGGCCGTTCGAGGGCTACGAGGGCACCGTGGACGAGCTGCTGCCCGAGAAGGGGCTGGTCCGCGTGCTGGTGACGATCTTCGGGCGCCAGGCGCCGATCGAGCTCGAGGAGTGGCAGATCGGGAAGGCCGACGCGGACTAAGCGATGGGCAAGGCCGCCCACACTCTGCCGATGCCGCTGCCGCTGCCGATGCCAACTCCCGAGTTGGTGCGGTCCATGGCGGCGGCTTTCGATGCGGATCGGTTCACCCTGGCGCGGCACCGGGCCGTGCGGCTTGCGTGCGAGACCTGGCCCGGCAACGACGACCTCGCCCGGGTGCTTGCCAAAGTCGTGCTGGTCAACCGCGTGTTCAGCACGAACCTGTTCCACATCGATGCGATGGCGGGGCACATTGTGTCGCTGGCGATCGACCCGGCGCTGGCTCGCGGCGACGTGGACGTGGTCGAGCTGGTCGCGCGGGCTCCGGACCTTGGGCGCGTGAAGCGGGCGTACTCGTTTGCGACGAAGTACTGCGCGGCCCACCGGCCCGAGGTGTACCAGATCTACGACGCGAACGTTGAGGCCGCGCTGTGGGCATACCAGCGGCGATCACCGTTCGGCGAGTTTGAGCGGAGCGAGTTGTGGGAGTATCCCTCGTTTATCGCCGTCGTTGATGCGTTTCGCGGGTTTTTCGGTCTGCGGGACTCCAGCAGGGTTGAGCTCGATCGGTTCTTGTGGATGGTTGGACAGGGGCAGGTTGCGTAGGCGTGCGCGGCCTGATGTCTCTGCTGGCGCACGCCACAACCAGTTGTGCGGTGGTCGATCGCTTGCGCGATCGGTTCTGTTGATGCGGCTCTGGTGAGGCC
>CAZHKB010000125.1:0-7994 GCA_964533405.1 uncultured Phycisphaeraceae bacterium
CGCCCGTGCGCGTTCAGTGATGGGGCGCGTCGCCCCATACCATCCCCCGTGCCCACCACCGCACGCCCCATTCGCCCGCTCCCGCCGCTGCTGGCCAGCCAGATCGCCGCGGGCGAGGTCATCGAACGCCCGGCCTCCGTCGTCAAGGAACTGCTCGAAAACTCCCTCGACGCCGGCGCCACCCGCCTCTCCATCGACCTCGAACTCGGCGGCATCGAGCTCATCCGCATCACCGACGACGCCCACGGCATCCCACCCTCCGACCTGCCACTCGCCCTGGCCCCGCACGCCACCAGCAAGATCGCACACGCCGACGACCTGGATCGCATCGCCACCCTCGGCTTCCGCGGCGAGGCCCTGGCCTCCATCGCCTCGGTCGCCCGCGTCACCATCCGCTCACGCACGCCCGACAACGACGCCGCCTCCACCATCGACGCCCAAGGCGACACCATCTCGCCCGTCAAGCCCGCCGCCGGCCCGGTCGGCACCTGCATCACCGTTCGCAACCTCTTCTTCAACACGCCCGCACGCCGCAAGTTCCTCCGCACCCCCGCCACCGAGCAGGGCAAGTGTCTCGACTGGATCAAGGACCTGGCGATGGCACGCCCCGCGGTCGCCTTCCGCGCGACCTGCGATGGCCGCGCCGTGCTCGACCTGCCCGCCGACCACGGCCCGCGCGAGCGCGCCCTGGCCATCCTCGGCCAGGACCTCGCCGACCAGCTCATCGACGTCCACGCCGACCAGTTCGACGACACCCGCGGCCTCGCCCTCTGGGGCCTCATCGGCCTCCCATCCCTCGCACGCCCCACCGCAGCCCACCAGCGCGTCTTCCTCAACGGCCGCCTCATCCGCGACAAGACCATCCAGCACGCGGTCAAGGAGGCCTATCGTGGCCTCGTCGAGCCGGGCCGCCACCCCACCGCCGTGCTCATGCTCGAGATGTCGCCGTCGGCCGTCGATGTCAACGTTCACCCCGCCAAACTCGAGGTTCGCTTCCGCGACTCCTCAATGGTGCACCAGGCGGTGCTCGCAGCCATACGCCGCGCACTGCAATCCGCCGACCTCACGCCCGCCATCGGCACCCACGCCGCCAGCGGCGCATCACGCCTCCCCGGCGCGCTCCCCGGCCAGTCCTGGTCCCTCCGCCCCGGCGCCAACGACCTCTCCGCCGAACGCTTCGCCTCCTTCCTCCGCGAACCCAAGCCCACTCTCCGCTACGACGACCTCACGGGCCTCAATGCCCCACTCGATGCCCCGGTGCCTCCTGCCTCGATGCCCGGTTCTTCCCTCATCTCGCCCCTTCGCGAACTTCGCGCACTTCGCGTTGAAACCGATCAACGCGCCGCATCCCACGCGCCCACCCTCCCGACCCCACTCAGATCCAACCCCATACTCCAGGTCCACAAATCCTTCGTGGTCACCGAAGACTCCCAGGGCGTCGTCATCGTCGATCAGCACGCCCTGCACGAGCGCGTCATGTTCGAGCGCCTGCTCGACCGCATCACCCACGCCCCCCTCGAAGGCCAGCAACTCCTCACCCCCACCCTCGTTCCCGTCACGCCCCAGCGCCTCGCCCTGCTCGACACCCTCCGCCCGATGCTCGACCGCCTGGGCGTCCGCGCCGAGCCGCTCGGCCCACGCGACATCGCCGTCCACTGCTTCCCCTCCTTCCTCTTCGAGCGAGGCGTCGACCCCGCCGAGTTCCTCGACGACCTGCTCGACAAGGCCGAGCGCGACGACTTCGTCGCCACCTCCGAGGAAGCCCTCCGAGATGTGCTCGACATGATGGCCTGCAAGGCCGCCGTCAAGGCGGGTGATGAACTCTCCCAGCCCGAACTCCACGACCTCCTGGCCCTCCGCGAAACCGTCGAACGCTCCAGCAACTGCCCCCACGGCCGACCAACCTCCATCCGCCTCACCATCCACCAACTCGAAAGACTCTTCGGAAGGACCTGAACACTCACCACGGAAGCACAGCGCAACCCCCTGCTTCCCACTGCCTTCACACCCAAGCCCAGTGCCTTCCCCCGCCTTCCTCCTTCTCTCTGTGCCTCTGTGGCGACCTCCCCCCTTCAATCCGTCCCGTACAACCGATCCCCCGCATCCCCCAGCCCCGGCAGGATGTACCCCTTCGAATCCAGCCGCTCATCGATCGCCGCCGTGTAGATCGGCACGCCCGGATGGTCACGCTCCAGCCGCGCGATGCCCTCCGGTGCCGCCACCAGGCACACCAGCCGCAGGTCCTTGGCACCGGCCCGCTTCAGCACCGCCAGCGACTCGCTGGCCGACCCGCCCGTGGCCAGCATCGGGTCCACCAGCAGCACCGGCCCGGCATCCAGGTCCCGCGGCAATCGCTGCAAGTAAGGCACCGGCTTCAGCGTCGCCTCATCCCGGTACATCCCAAGGTGCCCCACCCGAGCCTCGGGCATGATGTCCAGAATCCCCTCCGCCATCGCCAGCCCCGCCCGCAAGACCGGCACCACCGTGATCCGGGCCGCGATCCGGCGACCGATCGTCCGCTGCATCGGCGTCTCCACATCCACCTCCACCGTCGGGAACGACCGCGTCACCTCGAACACCATCAGCCCCGCGATCTGGGCCAGCAGCGCGCGGAACGGGCGATCACTCAGCGACTTGTCGCGCATCCACGTCAGCTTGTGCTGGATCAGCGGGTGGTCAAAGACGGTCACGCGTGCCATGCCCACGAGCATAGCAACCACCGCTCACGCCCCGCCGCCATCCCCCAGCACCTTCGGAATCCGCACGAACGGCGGCATCGTGTCTGGCGCCATCGCCATCAGCGCCTCGGTCGGCAGCGCGGGCCCCGGCACATCCGCCCGCAGCCGGTGCGCCTCCTCGCCCACGTGCGCCAGCGGCTCCACACCCGTCAAGTCCAGCTCGCCCAGTCGCTCGACGTACCCCAGCACCGCCGCCAGGCGGACGCGGTGCTCCTCGATCTGGTCCTCGGGGAGCGCCAGCCGCGCCAGCCGCGCCACCTTCCGCACGTCGGCGGCGGTCAGTTCTCGGGATCGCCTGCGCATGGATTGCATCCTATCCACGCCCCGGATGCGTGTCGGCCGAAGCCTCGCGTCGCCGCATCGCCTCGGCGTCCCACTCGTCGGCGCACGCCGCGAACTTCAGCGTGTCGTCCCACCCGCGCCCATCGACCCAGCGGTCGCCCTGGCTCCGGGATTCCTGCCGCAGCCCCAACCTCTCGCACACGCCCGAGCTGGGCGCGTTGCCGGCCGCGCACACGATCTCCACCCGCCGAAGCCCCCACCCGCCGCGCTCGGGCGCCGTGAACGCCCACGAAATAATCGCCGCCGTCGCGTGCGTGCAGACCCCGCGCCCGCGATCCGACGACCGAACCCAGTACCCAATCTCGGCCTGGTGGGCCGCCGGTCGAAACGTGTGGAACCCGGTGCCGCCCAGGACTCGCCCGCTGCCCGCATCAAACACTCCCACCACCAGGTTCAGTCGCCCCGCGTCGAACGCACCCTTGTTCAGGTCGCGGCGGAACCGCTCGATCGTGTGGTGCGTCTGCGCGATCGAAAGGTTGTCCTCGCGGGCCCACGGCAGCCACGGGTGCAGCGTCGGGCGGCTCTCGTCCACCGCCATCCACAACGCGGCCGCATCGGCGGCGTCCCACGCGCGAAGCACCACGCGCTCAGTCGCGAATCGCAACGGGATCGGGTCGGGCAGCGACCAGAGCGCAGGAGCGGTGGGCGTGGCGGACATGGGCGATTGTTGCCAGCGTGCGACGCGAGCGTTGCCACACCCCGGGCGTGCGCCGTGGCCGCGGCACCCTTGGAACCCCACCCATATCATCTCCAGTGACCGACGCGCCGACCGATCCGCTCCACCGCTACCACCGGCAGATGCTGCTGGACCACATCGGGCGCACGGGACAGGAGCGCCTCGCCGCCTCGCACGCGGCCATCATCGGCTGCGGCGCGCTCGGCAGCGGCGTCGCCGATCTCCTGGCGCGGGCGGGCGTTGGCACGCTGACCATCATCGACCGGGACGTTGTCGAGCCGACCAACCTGCAACGACAGGTGCTGTTTGATGAGCGGCACCTCGCCGCCGCCCTCCCCAAGGCCGAGGCGGCCCGCCAGCGGATCGGGGAGATCAACTCGAGCGTGCGGGTCATGGCCCATGTGGCGGAGTTCAGCGCGCGAACGGTCGAGATGGTCATCGGGCGCGTGCCGTCGATCGGAGCGCCCCTCACCGCTCCCTCCCCCCATGCCAAGCCGCGGGCAGACGGGGCCGACCTGCCCGCGCCCGGGGTGCTGATCGATGGCACCGACAACTTCGAGACCCGCTTGCTCATCAACGACTTGGCCGTGTCGCGACGAATCCCGTACGTCTACGCGGGCGTGCTCGGGACGCGGGGGATGGTGCTGGCACTCACTCCGTGGCTCGGCGGGCCGTGCCTGCGGTGCCTGGTGGACAGGCCTCCCGCGCCCGGGAGCGTGGCGACGTGCGACACAGCGGGGGTCCTTGGCCCGGCGGTGGCGCACGCGACGTCGTTGCAGGCGACCGAAGCCATCAAGGCGCTGCTGGGGCGCGCCGACCTGCTGTCGCCGGACCTGGTCGAGTTCGACCTGTGGACCGGCGTGCAGCGGCGGGTGACGGCGGCGGGGCTGCGCGATCCGGCTTGCGCGTGCTGCGGGCGTGGCGAGTTTGAGTATCTGGCGGGGCGTGGGGGCGCGGCCAGCGCGACCCTGTGCGGGCGAGGGTCCGTGCAGGTAATGCCCGCGACGCAGGGGCTGCTGGACCTCTCGGGCCTTGCCGCGCGGCTTGCGCTCGTCGCCGAGGTCACACGCAATCCGTTCCTCGTGCGGGCCGTTCTTCAGGATGAACGCGGCGAGCGCGGCGACCGCCTCACGCTCACCATCTTCCGCGATGGGCGAGTGATCGTGTCGGGCACCAGCGCGGCGGAGCGGGCGCGCGGGTTGGTGGCACGCTACATCGGGGCGTAACCGAGCCGCGTGCGCGAGCACGCGACGCTTCGACGTGCCATCCGTCGTGGCTCGGCGCGCCCGGTGCCGATCGTCCACAACGCTCCATCGGCGCCAGCCTCTCAACGCCGCGGCTGGTGGCACGGGTTCCACATTGCCCCCACCGGTCGCATCGCAGAGCCTCGCGACCACCTCCCCCGCACGCGGGGGAGGTGGCTGGCCCGCACGCGGGGATGTTACCTTGCGGGCTTCCGTCCGCGGCTGGGTTGCGCCCTGGCAATCTGCGCCTCGACCGCCTCAATGCTCTTGGGAATGTTGGCCGACAAGTTCTCACGCCCCTTGGCCGTCACCAGCACGTCATCCTCGATGCGCACGCCCAGCGCCTCGCCGGGGATGTAGATCCCCGGCTCAATCGTCGTGATCGCCCCGGCCTTCAGCGGGCCGCCCGGGTCGATGTCGTGGACCTCAAGGCCCAGGTGGTGCCCGATGCCGTGGATGTAGTAATCCCCGTACCCCGCCCTCTCGATGACGTTGCGGGCGGCGATGTCGATGTCGGCGATGAACGCCCCGGGCTTGACCGCGGCGATCGCGGCCTCCTGGGCCTCCAGCACGATCTCATAAATCTCGCGCTGCCGCTTCGTGAACGTGCCCGAGACCGGATACGTCCGGGTGATGTCGGCGTTGTAGCCGCCGACGCGGGCGGCCGCGTCGAGCACGATCAGCTCGCCCGCCTTGCACACCGCGTTGTTGGCGCGGTAGTGCAGGACCGTGCCGCGAAGGCCCGAGCCGACGATGGGGTCGTAGGCGTGCCCGGACGCGCCGGCGGCGGAGATCGCGAGCGTGAACGCCCGCTCGAGTTCCTTCTCGTTGGCGCCCGGCTTCATCGCGCCCAGCAGCGCGTCGATACCCACCAGTGTGGCGTCGACGGCCCGCTTGACCAACCCCTGCTCGGGCTTGGTCTTGCAGACCCGCATCGAGCCGATCAGCGTGGTGCGGTCCTCGATCGCGATGCCCACGGTGCGCTCCTGCACCTTGCGGAACAGGGCCAGGTCGGGCGTCGGGTTGGCGGTGTGGGTCGCGAACGGGTGCAGGCACGCCATCTTGCCGGCGCGGCGTGCCGCGGTCGTCAACCAGCGCGGCAGGTACGTCGTGCGCATCATCCAGGTGAACCCCGTCGCGCCCCGCAGTGACGCATCGATCGGATCCCGCAGCCCATCCCACTGCTCAAGTTCCTGGTCGCGGGGACGCAGGAAGAGCATGATCCTGCGGCGGGGGTCCTCGGCCTTGGGATCGAACCAGACCATCGCACCCGGCTCATCGCTGATCCCGGTCAGGTAATAGAACGAGGCGTCCACGCGGAACGCATCGTGGCCCGCGGCCTCGCCCGCGAACACAAGCCCCACCGCCCCGTTCAGCGCCTCAAGCAGGGCGTGGCGGCGGGACTGGTACTCGGAAACCGGGATGACCGTGTCGATGTTCATGGCGTTTCCTTTGGGGTGCAGACGACAATCGTACAGGGCAGCGGCGCGCGGGATTCGAGCTTCGGGGGTTCGCGCAAGGCGTGAGCGAATCCACAGCGCCGAAGCAACCCGCCACTGCGGTGACGAGGCGGGCGGCGCAAGCCTCCGGACGAACAATCCGACGTGAGCGCACCCAAGACTCCCGCGAGGCCGTGCGGGGGCTCGCGCCGCCCGCCTCGTGAGCTCACCCCTCCCCCCGTCGCCTGGCGCTCTCCGACTCCAGCGTGCGGCGCTCGCCTTCGCTCAGCGACCCCATCCCCTGCTCGGCCACTTTCTGCAGAATCCGATCCACCTCGGCCTCCGTCGGTGTGGCGGGCCGCGCGGCCGGAGGCGGGAGCGCGGGCGCGATCCGCGAGGCTCGCGCCGCCCGCGTGGAACCCCGACGCCCCCGCGTGGCCGCGCCCGCGCTCGGCCCACCCACAAGATTGAAGAAGTCGGACAACAGGTGCACACGCCGGACGAAGAAGTACCCCGCCAGCGCGCCCCCAACGTGGGCCGCCTCGCCCCCCGCGTTCCTGGACCCGATGAACAACTGCACGGCCGCGATCCCCAGATAGATGTACGCCAGGGGCTTCATGCGCACCGTGATGGGCGGGAGCGGGATATCGATCAGCGTGTTGGGCGCGACAAACGCGCACGCCATGATGACCCCGAACACGCCCGCCGAGGCCCCCACGAGCGGCACCAGCGGGTCATAGAACAGGATGCCCGGGATACGCACCGACAACGGCTGCCCGTTGTTGGCCAGCAAAATGCCCTGGCCCATCAGGTTCAGCAGCACATACGCGATCGCGCCGAACACGCCGCACACGAGCACGAACGCCAGGAACTTCCGCCGCCCCAGCGCCTCCTCGACGATCGGGCCGAACACGAACAGCCCGAACATGTTGAAGAACAGGTGGAACCAGTCCGCGTGCAGGAACTGATAGGTGACAAATCGCCAGACCTCGAGCGGAATCGCCACCGCGGTCTGGCCCGTCTGCACGTTTTTGACGAAAAAGAACGTGGCCCGCCCGGTTGAGAAATGCCCGACGTTGACCAGCCAGTCTTCAACCAGCGGGCGGGCCTGGCTCCCGCTGCCGATGGTGCGGAACTTGTCGGCCACCTGCATTGATCGCCCGAACACCTCGCGGACCACATGCACCGCAGTGTTCAGGATGATGAGGATCCAGGTCATGGACAGCCCGCCGCTCCACGGGCGGTCGTTGCGGACTTTGGTGTAGTCGCGGTCGGCGATCCCCATCGGGCCTCCTGCGCTGTTGGTCGGGTCTGCCGGAGTATCGGCAAGGGGCCGCCGGAAGGCGGAGCGTAGCCGGGTGTGTGGTACGGG
This sequence comes from uncultured Phycisphaeraceae bacterium, assembly GCA_964533405.1. Classification (GTDB taxonomy): domain Bacteria; phylum Planctomycetota; class Phycisphaerae; order Phycisphaerales; family UBA1924; genus JACKHA01. The sequence continues at coordinate 7,812 of CAZHKB010000125.1, forward strand.
ATTCCCGGTGCGCTCGTTCGCGGGGTGGTCGCAGCCGCGAGGAAATCGCACCGCGAGCCCGCAGGGGTGGCGGGCCTTCAGCCCGACACCTCCAACGTGAACGTGGGGTTGAACGTGGTCGGTGCGGGAGGCAGGATGCAACTGCGGCGTCGGGCTGGGAGGCCCGACGCCGCAGTTGCATCC
>CAZHKB010000126.1:0-7977 GCA_964533405.1 uncultured Phycisphaeraceae bacterium
CGGCTGGATGGGTTCGAGGTAGCGGACGACCGAGGGCAGGAGGGGGCGGCCCCGGTCATCGGGGAGGATGCGCGGCGCGCCGTTCTGGTAGATGGCGACGAGGCTGAACGTTGTGCCGAGGTCGATGCCGAGGATGGGGCCGGGCATGGTGGACGATAGCCGCGGGCGGGGAGGGGAGTGAACACAGGGACTCAGAGGCATAGAGAAAAGGGGACGAAGCGAAAGAGGGAGTTTGGAGCGAGGCTGAGGCGAATCGGATGGGGCGAGGAGTGGTGAGGCTGGATGCGACGTGATCCGTGCGTCGGGCGGCGAGGTCCGCCACAACCACCGCATTGCATCTCTCTGTGTCTCTGTGGCTCTGTGTTGAATCCCGCTTTGTGAGTTGACCGTCGCGCGAGCTACGGCCTGATCCACGCCAGGGCGGCCAGTTCGTCGATGACCTGGGCGGCGGCGGGATCATCCTCGAGGCGCAGGGCCAGCGTGCTGCGCTGGCCAGCGGCCGAGACGTCGAGCAACGCCCAGCCGTCGCGTGGGGTGGGGCGGAAGGCGGTGAGGTCGTCGATGTGCGCGGGGTGGTCGGCGTTCTGAAAGTCTCCGGCCTGGACGAGCGACCACAGGCGGTCGGTCTGGCGGGCGGAAAGGCGGCGGACGCGCGGGGGATAGGTGGTGTGGTCCACGCCCGCGCCGACCGCGACGCGGAGAACGCCGTCGGCTTCGAGGAGGTACTGGGCGGGTCGCTGGGCGCGGGGGAGGCGCTGGGCGTCGCGGGCGCCCAGGACGGTGATGCCCAGGGCGAAGTCGCCGGGGGTGGAGGTGTCGGTGTGGCGGGTCGCGCCGCAGGCGGGCAGGAGGAGGCAGAGGAGGAGGAGGGCCAGGCGGGGCATGGGGTGAGTGTATCGGGAACGGAACGTGCACAATCCTCGCGAGCGATCGGCCGCCGCCCGTTGGAGACCGCGGGCGTTCAGGCGGGGGTCGTCGGCCGGGCGCATTGGAGTTGATCCATCGTTGCGTTGGCTGGTGGGTGGCCGACTGCTCGCGCGATCGGTTCCGTTGGCTCGCGCCCACCTATCCTTGTCCCCCATGCATATCTCTGTCGCCTGGCTCAACAGCTACCTGGACCGGCCCGTCACTTCGGACGAGGCGGAGCGTGCGCTGACGCAGGCTGGGTTTCCGATCGAGACGCGCGTGGAGAGGGCGGGCGGGGACCACATGCTGGATGTCGAGGTGACGTCCAACCGGGGGGATGTGCTGTCGCATATCGGGTGCGCGCGAGAGATCGCGGCGGCGACGGGGCGGCGGCTGGTGATGCCGGTGTTTCAGATGCCCGAGGCGGGCGGCGGTCCGGTCGAGAAGTCGCTGACGCTGGTGAACCACGAGGTGGTTGGGTGCCCGCGATTCACGGCTCATGTGATCCGGGGTGTGAAGGTGGGACCAAGCCCGCCGTGGCTGGTGCGGGATTTGGAGGGCGTGGGGCAGAGGTCGATCAACAACGTCGTGGACGTGACGAACTACCTGACGTTCGAGTATGGGCAGCCGGCGCATGTGTTCGATCTGAAGAAACTGGCGGGCGGGGCGCTGGTGGTGCGGTTTGCGCGCGACGGCGAGGGCCTCAAGACGCTGGACGCCAAGGCCCGGACGCTGAAGGCGACCGACCTGGTGGTGGCCGATGGGCAGCGGGCCCAGTCGCTGGCGGGGGTGATGGGCGGGGCGGACTCCGAGGTTGATGGAGCGACGGTCGATGTGGTGCTGGAGGCCGCGACGTGGGACCCGGTGACCATCCGGACGGCGGCCCGGCGTCTGGGCATCCGGACCGATGCGTCGTACCGGTTCGAGCGTCGGGTGCATCCGGCGACGATCGACGAGGCGGCGCGGCGTGCGGCGGCGATGATCGTGCAGGTGGCGGGGGGGTTGCTGTGCGCGGGCATGCTCGAGGCGGGGGCGAAGACCACCGGGCAGCGCGTGGTCGCGATGCGGGCGGAGCGGTGCCGGAAAATTCTGGGCTATGGGCTGCCCGACACCGAGATGGCGGGGATTCTGCGGGCGCTGGGGCTGGAGGTCTCGCCCAGGCCCGAGAGCGGCGTGATCGAGTGCGTGATCCCCGCGTGGCGGGTCGATCTCGAGCGCGAGATTGATCTGATCGAGGAGGTGGCGCGGATCGCGGGGATGGACCGCGTGCCGACGCTGGAGACGCTGCCGGTGGCGGCCAAGGGGCCGCAAGCGACGGAGGTTGTGCGCCGGAATGTCGCGGCGGCGCTGACGGGGATGGGGTTTTATGAGACGGTGACGTTCTCGTTCGTGCGGCCCGGGGACGCGACGGACTTTCTGCCAGCGGGCATGTCGCGCGTGGATATCGATGATGAGCGGCGCGGCGAGGAGCCGACCCTGCGCCCCAGCGTGATCCCCAGCCTGCTGAGGTGCCGGCGGGCGAATCAGGATGGACAGGTGGAGCAGGCGGGCGGGGTCCGGCTGTTCGAGGTGGCGTCGGTGTTCGCGGATGTCGGCGGGGGCAAGCATGTCGAGAACCGGAACCTCGCGCTGCTGATGGACGTGGTGAGCCCGGGCGGAGGGCGCAAGCGGACCGTCGAGGACGTGCAGCGGGGGGTGCGGCTGATGCGGGGGGTGGTCGAGCAGGCGGTGGCGGCCGCGGGGTTGAGCGCGGCTGGTGTGCGCGTGCTGCCGATGCAGGCGGGACGGGCGGTGCATCCGGCGTGCGAGGCGAGCGCGTCGGCGGGGCTGATGCTGGGGGACGCGCCGCTGGGGTACATGGCGATGCTGTCGGCGTGGGCGCAGAAGAAGTTCGATCTGGATGGGCCGGTGGTGTACGCCGAAATCGGGATGGGCGTTCTGGAGGGGGCCAAACCCGCGATGCGGGAGGTGCGGACGGGCCGGTTTTTGAGTTGGTGGAGAGGCTTGGGCGCGAACTCGGGGCGAGTCTGAGGACGTAGGAGGGGGAAGTAACGCAGTGGCCGAGCCCTGAGCGTTGAGCCCGTCGCTTCGTCACCGCGTCGCTGGCTGATTTCGTCACTCTTTTGTCACGTTCTCCCCAATGACCGGTCCATGTTTCCGCGTTGATCGGCGTTTGCCCGGAAGCCTCGCGGATTTCTTGCGGAAGTGCGGTCTGGCGAGGGGCATGGTTTGCTACGATTCGCGCGGTCTGGACCGGCCCGTCCCGGCGCCTGCTTCACGGCGCGACGAACCCCGGCGAGAGACCCGCCCAGGAAGGAGCCGATGATGTCCCAGACGGTCACCGGAGCCAAGCCCGTGAGCACCCCAACCGCCAAGCCGGCGACCACCCAGTTCGTGGCGCAGGACCGCCCCTACATCCACGTCAACGGCCAGATCGTCCCGAAGAGCCAGGCGAAGGTCTCGGTGTTCGACCACGGGCTGCTGTACGGCGACGGGGTGTTCGAGGGCATCCGCGTTTACCGCGGGCGGATCTTCCTCTGCGGGCAGCACATGGACCGCCTGTGGTGGTCGGCCGAGCAGATCAGACTGAAGATCCACATCTCGAAGGATGAGATGGTTCATGTGATGCGCCAGTGCATCGAGGCCAACGAGATCAGCGACGGGTACATCCGTCTGGTCGTCACACGCGGCGAGGGGACGCTGGGGCTCAACCCCTTCCTGTGCCCGACTCCCGGGATCATCTGCATCGCCGACCAGATCAGGCTGTTCCCCAAGGAGCTGTACGACTCGGGGATGAGGGTGGTGGTGGCCGAGCGTCCCAAGACGCCGGTGGCGTGCCTCGATCCGCGCGTCAAGAGCCTGAACTACCTCAACAACATTCTGGCCAAGGTTGAGTCGATCGACATGGGCCTGCTCGAGGTCATCATGCTGAACCTGGACGGTTCGGTGACGGAGGGCTCGGGCGACAACATCTTCGTGATCAAGAACGGGCGGATGTTCACCCCGCCGCTCAGCGTGGGCGCGCTGGGGGGGATCACGCGTCGGTTCGTGATGGAGCGTCTGGCCCCGAAGGCCGGCCTGAAGGTCGTTGAGCGCGTCTTCGGGATCGACGAGGTGTTCAACGCCGACGAGGCGTTCCTGACGGGCTCGGCGGCGGAGATCATCGGACTCTCGGGCGTGATCGACCGCAAGAGCAAGGGCGGCAAGGAGCACACGCTGTCGGGCGGGAAGGAAGGTCCGATCACGAATACGCTGCGGATGCTGTTCCGGCAGATCGTGACGAGTGACGCAGTTCCGGAGGATTGATCCGGGAAGCGGAGTTCACCGCACAGCCGCACAGAGCACACCGGAAGGCATTGGGGGCGGGCCGTCAGGCTCGCCCCCGTTCTTTGTTCATCGCCGGGTCGCGGCCTGCGGATCGCCTCACGCGCACTGGCGGTCGAGATCGGCCTTGATCTGGGCCGCGCGGGCGACGATGCCGTCGACCCGGGCCCGCATTTCTTCGCGCCGGTGGTCCTGGCCGACTTCGCGGAGGTTGATGACCACGTTCCAGCGGGCCGCCTCGGCCCCGGCCAGCACCAGCACGCCGGCGATGGCCAGGTCGCTCTTGAGGTGGGGGTTGGAGGTTCCGGCGAGGGTGCGCAGGACGCCCAGGGCGTCCTCGCAGGTCGAGGCCAGGCGCATCGGCACGTCGATGGCATCGGCCACCGCCTGGGCGTACTGCATGGCCCGCTGCGGGTCGTCGGGGGCGAGGCGCTGGAGGGTGTTGAGGCGGTCGTAGGCCTGGGCGTCGGCGTCGGCAAGGCGGGCGCACGACTCGCGCATTGCGATGAGGCGACGCCCCGCGTCGTCGAGCAATCCTTGATGAGCCGCGAGCGACTTCTTGCCCAGCGAGTACGAGACCACCATGCCGCCCAGGGCCGCGCCAAGAGCGCCCACGAGCGCGGCCACCGCCCCGCCGCCGGGTGTGGGAGACTTCGAGGCCACCTGTTCAAGCAGCGCGCCGACGGTCGTGAGTTCGAGGGGGGTCATGGGGGATTGTTGGTCGGAACCGGCGGATGCGTGGTGGCGGGTGATCGGTCCGAGCGCCAAGGACGCGGATGGCGCGAAGCGTCGATTGGAGAGGGGGGCATGACATGCCGTCAGCGAAGTTCGGCCAGCGCGTCCTGCGCGAGCGTCGAGAGGTAGGCCCGGACCGTGCGGTCCTGGGCGTCGTCGCGCCGGAGGCGGATCGCGGGCAACTCCTCCGCGACGCGGCAGAACTCGGCGAGCAGTTCCCGGCGTGCGGGCATCCAGGTGCGGGGCTCGTCGGGCGCGCCAAGGGCGACCTCATCCAGCGGGCCGACCGTGGCCGGGCGGGCCTCGAGCCACACCAGGTGCAGTCGCGCCGGGAGCAGCGCGCCGGCCATGTCGGTGCGCATGGCTGCGATGCGGATCCTGGCTCGCTCATCCTCGCCGCGCAGGGCGAGCGAGACGGTCTCTCCCACCGCGTCGGTCAACCCCTCCGCAAGCAGGCGGTGGGCCTGGCGCGAGAGTTCCCAGCCGGCCCAGTCGTTGAGGGCAGGCGGCGAGACCGTGAAACTGGATTCGCTCGGGCTTCCTCTCGCGTCCCCCGCACCGGATCGGCCGTTCGCGCCTGCGACAGAACCCCCGCCGGCGTCCGCGCCCACGTCGTCTGCCGAAGCGTTGCCCGTCGGCGGCTCGTCCAGGGTTCGAATCGTCACCGCCACCTCACGCACCAGCGGCAGCAGGTCCGCGAGCAGTTGCAGCCTCGCCCGGAGTGCGGCCCGCTCCACCAGCGTGCCCTGCGTCGTGACGTTCGTCAGCCACGCCCCACGCGTGCGATCGACCAGGTCGAGCAGGTCATGCTCGCGCCCGTCGGTGGCCGCGGTCCAGCCGGAGTCGGGTGCGGCCACGGCGGCCCGCAGGTCGGCCTCGCCCGGCATGACGCGCCACGCGGCCACGTCGAGGGCGAGCGTGCCCAGGTCGCGCTTGCCGGCCGCGCCCTCGCCGCTGGTCGATCCGCTCGCCCGGGCCGCGACCTGCGCCATGGTGAGAAGGCGCGTGGCCAGGTCTCGGTGGATGTCGAGCGGGACGGGCTCGACGCCGGGTGTTGGCGAGTCTTGCCCGGTGAGAAGGGAAGTCATGGCGTGCAGGCCACGGGCCTCGTTCATCGCCTGCGTCGCGCCATTGAACAGGGCCAGCGTGCCGGGATCGGTCATCGCGGCCGAGTCGTTGAGCAGGGTCGGCAGGGCATCGGCGACGCGACCCGCGGCGATGCGGGCGGCGTCCTGGAACTCTCGCCACGCGGGGCGCACGGCCCGCGCGAGCAGGCTGTCGTCCGGCAGCGACGCTGGCGCCAGCGCCAAGTCGAGCGCCCGGCCGTAGCCCGCGAGCAACTGGGCCTCCAGTTCGCGGTTGCTCGGCGGGGCCGCGATGTAGTTCGAGAGCGATTCGCGTGCGCGGCGCCCAGCCTGATCGTCGGGCAGGCGGTCCGTGCGGCGGACCAGGTCCATCAGGCGGGCGACGCGGCGCAGATCGGCCAGACCTTGCGGGCGACGCCCGCGGTCGGCCAGGGTCGCCAACGCACGTTCGAACGCGGGCTGGAGGGCGGCCCGGGCGGTGGGGGTGATCCAGCGGGGCAGGGTGTCCGCGCCCTCGCGACCTTGGGCCGCCCCGAAGACCGTGATGCGGAGCGACTCGGCGGATCGGCGGAAGGCACGGAAATCCCAGGCCTGGGCGGCCAGAGCGTCGACCTGGCGCATGGCGTCGACGCCCGCGGAGCCGAGCGGCGTGCCCTCGGCGGAAAGAGCGGACAGGAGGGCGCGATACATGCCGGGCTCGGGAGGCCTGTCGGTCGTGATCCAGCCGCCAAGGGGCGGACCGGCGATCTGGCCGGCGGGGTCGGCCGATTCGTCGGTCGCGTCGGCCAACGGCGCGAGGGCCTCGCGCAAGGCCCGCTCGATCGTGTCGATCTCGCCCTCGGGCGCGGCGGCCAGGCGGGTGAGGTCGGCGGTGATGATGGACTGGGTGGGAGCGTCGATCACGCCGTGGGCGAGCAGAGCGTCGATGGTTGCGAGGCGGGCGACCAGGGTGCGGGCCAGCAGAAGGCGAATGGAGCCGCGATCGGAGCCGCCAGCGTTGGAAGACTCGGCCTCTCGCTGGCCGGTCTCGAGAAGGGCGGCCGTGAGCAGGCGCAGGGCCGAGCCCACGCCGCGCGAGTTCGCCGCGGCGATCAACTCGGCCTCGGCCCGCAGCGAGCGGGCCTGCGCGAGGGCGGAGGCGTCCTGCCCCATGATCGGGGCGATGGGCGTGCCGAGGTTGAGGGTCTGGGCGAGTGCGGGGAAACCCAGGAGGCAGATGCAGAACGCGGAGGTGGCGGAGGTGACGGAGGGCAGACGCAGGAAGCGGAGCAGCGGCGGCCTCGTACCGGCGTTCGCTCGTCTGCCCACCCCGTTTGCTTCACAGCCCTGATCCAACCGACTCTCCTCGTCTGACCTCTGGGGCCTTTGCGAACTTTGCGGCCTTCGCGTTCCAACTGTGACGCCTTCGGGCGCCGATTGTTCGAGCGATCCTCGCCGCGATGGAGCCCTCCCTCACGGTTGGGCTGCCGACTCGAGGCCGGCGTACGTCGGCTCTACCGCCCCGCCTGCGGATCGGCCCACTGCCTTCCCGGCAGGTCCGCGGTGGGGTGCGAGGTAAAGGGGATCGGCCGCCCGGCCGGGTCCACCGCCACCATCGCGATCGTGGCGGACGTGACCTGCACCGTCTGGCCCGTCCCGGCCCGCTCGGCCTCCACCTCGCACTTGACCGTCACGCTGGTCGTCCCCTTGCGGGTCGTGGCCGTGTACAGGTTGACGATGTCTCCCACCAGCACCGGGGCCTTGAAGTCCACGCGGTCGATCGAGGCCGTCACCCAGCGATGACGACCGTGCGACAACGCCTCGACATACGCCGCCTGGTCGATGTACGACAGGATGACCCCGCCGAAGATCGTGCCGTAGGAGTTGGTGTCCCGCGGCATCACCATGACGCGGAGGGCGAGTCTGCGGGTGGGGTCGGGGGTGGATG
>CAZHKB010000127.1:0-7786 GCA_964533405.1 uncultured Phycisphaeraceae bacterium
GGCTGGGTGATCGAGACTGCGGCCCGGTGGACGTTCGTGGGCGAGCCGTTGTTCCGAACCCAGCTGCGTATGACGTCGACGCTGTTCACTCCCGAATCGACGGTGGGCGATCTGAAGCACGGGTCGCTGGCGTCGGAGATGATCGGGCGGGGCGATCTGCGCGTGCGGCACATCGTGTACACGGCACCGGGAATGGCCAGTGTGCCGCAGATCCGCTTCTCACGGAGCGGCGATTCGCCGGTGACGATGGCGTACCCGGCGGCCGGGGCGACGCCGCGGTGGGCGGGGATGGACTTCCCGGCCCGGTCGGCGCAATCGACGTGGAACCCGGATGCGGAGGTGTTCGAGTCGGCGTCGTCGATGGACTACGCGTTCGCGTGGACACCGGGGCAGGCCCGGGAGTACATCACCACGGGCACGATGTTTTACGACGCGGCCTCGACGGGGATGAGCGTGATCTGCCTGGCCAACGGCGGGGACAACTCGCTGGACCATCTGAGGACGCAGGCGACGTTTGCCCAGCCCGGCTGGTACTGGAACCGCAACCGCGGCTTCCACGACGATGGGCTGGTGTCGTGGCTCGACGCCCACGACATGACCGGGCCGGGCGTGTGCCCGGTGGTGATGGTGACGGTGGGCACCAACATCGCCAACCCGGACAACGGGGGCAACTGGGAGACGGTGGCGGGGCTGAGCACGGAGGTGTACGCGAACAACGTGCGGGCGATCATCGCGCGGTATCGCGCCGCGTACGCGCAGCGCGGGCTCGATCCGTACTTCCTGCTGGTGTCGATGTACGACTTCGGGGAGGGGTTCCCCAATCCGTTCATCGACAGCCGGGCCGAGCGGATGTACGAGGTGAAGGTGACCGACGCGAAGCCCGAGCGGATCGGGTTTGTCTCGATGCCCGCGCTGATGGGGTACGCCAATGGGGGCGGGTTCCTGGAGTCGTGGTACCACACCCCCACGGACTTCCACCTGTCGTCGGCGGGCTCGATCCGGTTCGCGCAGGTGCTGTGGGAGAGTTTCCAGGCCTCGGCGTGCGAGGCGGATTTCAACGGCAACGGCGTGCTGAACAACGACGATTTCTTCGCGTACATCTCCGCCTATGCCCTGGGCGACCCGCGGTGCGACATGACCACCACGGCGATCCCGGCGCAGCCGGGGTGGGGCGTGCCCAACGGGGTACTCAGCAGCGATGACTTCTTCTATTACCTGATCCGGTTCGCGGAGGGGTGTTGAGGGGGGATTGGGTCTTGTTGGCGAGGGGGAGCGGGCCTCTGGCCCGGTGCCGGGCCGGAGCCCCGCGACCCGGGATGCCCGTTCGTGCCGGTTGATATCCGCTCCCGCCCCTGCTTCAATAACGACCCGACCCGGGACTGTCCCGGGCGGCAAACCCACCGGGCCTTTGCACCCGCAGTCGTCGGGGCGTGGAACTCCACGCGGCACTGGCCGCCCTTGGGCGAACGCGCGCGTTCGCGGCCTTGGGCACCCTCCGCCAATCGGCGGATGTCCGCCCCGCGCGGAAGAAGGACGGATCATGGCCAACTACACCGGCCCCAAGCTCAAACTCTCGCGTCGCGTGGGCGTTCCCATCGCCGACAGCCCCAAGCACACGTCCAAGCGTGCGCTGATTTCCAACGGCATGCACGGGTTCCGCGGTCGCCGTCTGCGCGACTACGGCATCCGCATGAACGAGAAGCAGAAGCTCCGCTACCACTACAACATCCTGGAGCGGCAGTTCCGGCGGTACATCCAGCAGGCCAGCCGCAGCCCCGGCAACACCGGCGAGGTGCTGATGTCGATCCTGGAGCGGCGCCTGGACAACATCGTCCGACGCGCGGGCTTCGCCCGCACGATCTGGGCGGCGCGGCAGATGGTCTCGCACGGGCACGTGCTGGTGAACGGGCGCAAGACCGACCGCGCCAGCGCGATCTTGAAGGTCGGCGATGCGGTGACGCTCAAGCCCAAGATCCAGAAGCTCGCCAAGGAGGCCATGGAGGGCCTCGCGGGGCACGAGGTGCCGGGCTGGATCGAGGTCAACCCGTCTGAGTTGACGGTGCGGGTGGCGGCGATGCCCACGACGGACCAGATCCCGTTTGACTGCAACACGAACCTGATCGTCGAGTTCTACCGGTAAGGGGACGTGACGACGTGATCGAGTGACGGAGTGACGAAGTGAGGATTCACCGCGTCGCTCCGCTTCTCTTTCCGGCTTCGTCACTCCGTCACGGCGTCGCTCCGTCACTTTCCTGGACCTCCCATGACCAAGTGGCTCCGCAAGTACAACAAGATCCTGCTGGTGTTCGCCGGCGTGATCCTGATGGTGTCGTTCCTGGTCGGGCCGGCGATCCAGCAGTTTGGCCCAAACCCGGCCAAGCGGACCGTCGCGTACATGGGGCCCAACAAGGCCCGCGCGGTGCGCGGGATGGAACTGGGGCTGGCGGCGGTGGAACTGTCAGCGGTGACCGAGTTCTGCCGTCCGTTCTCCGGCGGGCAGCGCGGCGAGATCCTGTTCAACATGGTTGAGGTGCAGGACGCGGTGCACTGGCTGCTGCTGACCGAGGAGGCCGACCGGGCCGGGCTGGTGGCGAGCCACCAGGACGGGGCGTCGTGGGTGGCGGACCTGGCGGACCAGCTGGCCCCGCGCCTGGCGCGGGATCAGTTGATGCGCGAGGTCCAGCAGCAGCCGGCGGGGCTGGCGAGCCTGTATTTCCAGAATCCGCAGATGCTCCAGCAGTTCGCGCCCGAGCAGTACCAGCAGCTGGCTGCCCGCGAGCAGGCGCTGACCCAGGAGGCCTCCGGCGGCATGGCGCTGTCCATCCTCCAGCAGAGCCGCCAGCAGGTCGCGGGCTCTAGCCGCCTCACCCTCGAGCAGTTTGACACCGCCATGACCAAGATGCGCGGCGTGATGCGGATGGTCGTGGCCAACATCGCGGCCCCGGCGTCGCTCTCGGACCGGCGGGCGGCCTCGTTCGGACGGCGGCTGGGGGACTCGGCGAACATCGACTATACCTTCATCCCGGGCTCGCGCCTGGCCACCAGCGTGCCCGAGCCGACCAGCGAGCAGCTGGCGGCCCATTTCCAGCAGTTTCGCGAGGTCATTCCGGGTGAGGGCGACTTTGGGCTGGGGTACCGGCAGCCGCCGCGGGCCAGGCTGGCATGGCTGACGCTCGATCGCGCCGCGATCGCGGCGGCGGTCGAGCAGGCCGAGATTCCCGCGGACCAGTTGCTGGCGCGGTGGTCGAGCCAGCGCGTGATGTATCCGGGCGAGTTCACGGGCGAGATGGAACGCCTCAAGGCCGACGTGCGCAGCCAGCGGACCACCGACGTGATGGACCAGGCGCGTCGGAGCGTCGTGCAGCATGTGCACGGCAGGACGCAGCAGTTGCAGCGGGACGGGGCGTATTTCGTGCTGCCCGAGACGTGGGAGAAGCCCAGCCTGGAGGCGCTCGCACAGTCGGTCGTGAGCGATGTGGCGACGGGCGCGGGCGTCACGATCCCGCTGCCGGCGGTGACGGTGCTCAATGGGCCGTGGCAGGTGCGTTCGATGCTGGATGGGCAGCCCGGGATCGGGCAGAGCCAGATGCGGCAGGGGGCCAGTTCGGTGCGGTTCTCCGACGTGGTGCTGAGCGTGCGCGAGCTGGTGGGCGAGAACCCGCTGGCCATGCAGGTGGGCGTGCCCAACGTGGAGCAGCCGCTCGCGGACGGGCTGGGGAATCTGTACTTCGTGATGGTCCTTGACGTGCGGGGGACGGGGTCGGCCGACTCGATCGACGAGGTGATGGAGCAGGTGCGGGCCGACTTCATCGCGCTCAAGGGCTATGAGTTGCTGCGGACCCAGACCGAGTCGCTGCGGGCCACCGCGATCGCGCAGGGGATGGAGGCGGTGGCGGCCCAGTTCCCGCCGGAGATGGCGGCGCCCATGAACGGCGAGCCGGCGGTGGCGCTCACTGTAACGCGCGACGATCCGATGTCGTCGCAGCCGCCCGCGGGTTACGCGCTGCCTCTTGGCAGCGTGCAGTTCTGCCGGGCGGTCATGGACGTGGCCCGCAGGCTCGACCCGCGCGTGCCCGCGCCCGACCAGCCGATCGACGCGCGGACCGTGGTCCACGAGATCCCGGAGGGGATGGGCGTGGCGGTGGCCCAGATCGTGTGGTTCACGCCGCTGACCCAGGAGATGTTCAGGCCCTACGCCGGCGGCTCGATGCTCCAGACGGTGGTGCGCGAGTGGGAGGACGTGCTGGAGCCCGAGGCGCTGGGCAACGTGGCGATGTCCGGGTTCACGGCCCAGGAGTTGAAGGAGCGGTGGCACTGGGTGGATCGGGAGAAGTAGAACCCAGCCGTGTGCGTGGGCACGCGAGACTCCTCTCGCATCGATCCGCCACCGGGTTGCGAACCCACCGGTGCCAAACGGCATCGGGTCGCCGATGAGGGAGAGGGCGGCACGGGGTGCTCGGTCCGCCAGAGGTACCTCGCGTGCTCACGCTCGCGGCTCGAACTGATCCATGCTTGCCATCGGCACCAACGCCCCTGACTTCACGCTGCCCGATCACGCGGGCGCGCCCGTCGCGCTGCGCGAACTGCGAAGCGTCGGCCCCGTCGTCGCGTTCTTCTACCCCGGCGATTTCACGCCCGCCTGCTCGGCCCAGGCGTGTCTGTTCCGCGACATGCACGAGGTGGCGACCAGGGCCGGCGTGCAGGTTGTTGGCATCAATCCGGGCTCGAAGCGTTCGCACGCCATGTTCAGGGCCGCGTTCAAACTGCCGTATCGCCTTTTGTCCGACCGCGGCGGGCGGGTGGCGCGGGCGTATGCGGCGATGGGCCCGTTGGGCCTGATGCCGCGGCGTGTGACATACCTGATCTCGCGAGAGGGGTTGATCCAGGACGCCTTGCAGGCGTCGTTGAAGATGAGCCGGCACCGGGAGTTCATGCGTGGGGTGATCGAACGGGCCAGCGCTGGGGGCGGGTAGGACCGTGCCACCGCGCGAGGCGCTGCACGCATGGTGCCGTTTGCCGACGCCGTGCGCATGGCACCAGCCGCTCGGAGCCGCGGCTGGCGGCACGGTCGCGTTGGGGCTCCACGCCCACCCCGATCACTCGCGCTCAGCACGTTCGGCCAGCACCGACCCCGCGGCGGCCAGCACGACGCCGCCGACCAGCATCCACCAGCGGTGGGCCGGGACGTGCAGGGCGAGCCAGTGGGGGATGGCCCAGGCCGCGATGTGGTAGCCCAGGACCAGCACGCACATGGAGAGGGTGAGGATGGTGGATCGGCGGACCGCGCCGACCAGCGGCAGCGGCGGGTCGCAGGGCTGGCCCGGCTCGACGCGGCGGGCCAGGACCATGAGGCGGGCACCTGCGGCCATCACGCCCACGCCGAGGACAACGGCGGCGATCTGGGCGATCGAGATCGGCGGGGGCGCACCGGCAGCGGCTTGGCCGATCAGAACTTCGGCCACGCCTCGCGTGAAGCCACCGTAGAGGTCGGAGACCCCCGGTGTGACGTGAGGGATGTTCGTCGCAACCGGCGCGGAGGCAGGCCCGCACCAACCGGCAATCACCGCACCCTGCCCGCTCAGGCCCGCTCGACCTTGAGGTACTTGGCGACGGACGCCAGGTCATTGGCCAGGTCGGGGGTGTAGGGCATGGTCCAGGTGTTGCCGGTCTTGACGATGGCGACCTTGCCGCAGATGGCCCGCTTGTACCAGTCGCGGTTGCCGCGGTTGTAGATGATCATGTTCTGCTCGCGGAGCTTCTGGCCCTTGCGAAGCGAACGGCTGATGCTGGGGTCGCGCCGCATGAGGCGGGCGATGGTGTCGGTGCGGTCCTTCACGCCTGGCTCGGCGGTGATGGTGCAGCGGATAGTCTGGCCTGGGGCGAAGTCGGTCATGGGATCGGGTCCTGGACAAGGGCGGGGGAAGACCCCCGGGCTGGGATTGTTGGCCGGAAGCGGGAGAGAATCCACTGGACGCGGGGAGTCGCGGCACGTTCGGGTTCAGGCTGCAAGTTCTGCCCCGGGGCAACCTGCCAGTCATTCGGAGAGTGGCGTGCTTCGCACCTACGATACGACATGGCCGACCCCACCCCCCCGTCCAATCCCCTGCAGCCGCCCGCTGGGCTGAAGTTTGATCCCGCGCTGGACCATCACCTGCGTCCCAAGATCCGCCCGTTGCGCGGCTTCCCGATGCAGGGCAAGGCTCCGGACGGGCGGGACGTGATGCTGCTGGGGCTGGCGGACGCGAGGCAGGTGACCGACAAGATCGTGGCGACGCTCCCCCCGGTGCAGCACCTGCTTCCGCACATGCAGGGGGATAAGACGGTCGAGGAGATCGTGGCGGTGACGGGGCGGGGCGTGACCCGGGAGTTCGTGCAGAACTTCGTGGCGCAGCTGGATGATGCCGGGCTGCTGTTCGGGCCCAAGTTCGACGAGATTCTGGCGGAGCTGCGGCGCGGGTTCGATTCGTCGGACGTGCTGCCCCCGGGCTCGACCGCGAGCCTGGCCGACGCGCTGGTGGTGGGCAAACTGGGCAAGGACACGACCGAGGATCAGAAGCGCGAGCAGGGGCCGGCGTTGATGCGTGAGGCGATGGACGTGTGGATCGCCAAGGCCTTGGAAAAGGTCGAGAACCCCGCGCTGGATGCGCTGCCCAAGGCGATCGTCGCGCCGCACATCGACTACCAGCGCGGCTGGATGAACTACGCCAATGTGTGGGGGCGCCTGCGCGTCGTGCCCGAACGCCCGGACCGCGTGGTGATCCTGGGCACCAACCACTTCGGATTCTCGACCGGCGTGACCGGGTGCGACAAGGGGTTCAGCAGCCCGCTGGGCTCGTGCAAGGCCGATATGAAACTGCTCGACGCGGTGAAGCGGCACCTGGGCACCGAGAACGCCGAGCGGCTGATGGCGAATCGATATGACCACGAGCAAGAGCACTCGATCGAGCTGCAGATCCCGTGGGTGCAGCACATCTTCGGCAAGGGCGACAACGGCGAGTACGTGCCGGTGCTGGGGTTCCTGATCCACGACCCGTCGAGTAACAACGGCGAGTCGTATGACGGCAACGGGCTGGCTTTCGAGCCGTTTGTTGAGGCGCTCAAGGCCGCGCTCAAGGGTGTGGGCGGCAAGACGCTGGTGGTGTCGTCGGCGGACCTCTCGCACGCGGGCCCGGCGTTCGGGGACCAGATGCGGACCGTGGGCGATGAGCCGGAGGTGGCGCAGTTCCGGGATCGCGTGCTGGCGCACGACCGCGAGATGCTGGAGCTGCTGCGGACCGGGCGGGCCGAGGAACTTGTGGCGGCCATGGCCTGGCAGCAGAACCCGACCCGCTGGTGCTCGATCGGCAACCTGCTGGCGACGATCCGGGTGGTGGAGGGCGAGAAGATCGAGGTCTTGAACTACGCGGCGGCGGTCGATCAGCAGGGGATGACCATGGTGAGCTCGATGGCGGGGGTGGTGAACTGAACCCCCTCGCTCAACGCTGAGCCTGAGGCGTCCCGCGCTCGCGTCAACGCCGACCGACTCAAACACCGTGAGCTAGTCGAAACAGCGGGTTGAGCTGGTGGTCGTCGGAGGTGGAGACCGCTCGCATCGTTGGGCTGCTGGGAGTCAGGTGGACCGTCCCTCGATTGGAGTACCCGCGGTGAAGGCGTGCCTTTGGCGCGCCAACCCCGTTGCCCCACTGCAACCAACCTCGCCGGGTGTGACGCGCGAACATCTCGAGATGGGGACCGGGGCCGCAACTCTCGATGACCTCGTAGAGATCATCGGGCTTGCGGGAGTGTT
>CAZHKB010000128.1:0-7744 GCA_964533405.1 uncultured Phycisphaeraceae bacterium
CCCCGGTGGGCGGTCGTCCCCCGGCCCCGGCAACTGTGCGTGGCCCGACCATGGCTCGTGGTCCGGCCGGTGGCCCAGGCCCGGCCCGGGCCGTGGGCTCGGGCTCGGGCTCGGGCTCGGGCGCGAATGCCGTCGCCGGTGTCAACGGAGTCAACGCGCCCATCGACGGCGACGGGCCGGTCGGCTCCGATCAATCCCCAGGTTCCGACGATGCCATCGACCAGCGGATGGTTGATGGCCCGATCGAGTCGGGTCAGGACCACGGCCCGGACGGCGAGAACATGCCCAATGGCGAAGGCCAGGGCGGACGCAAGCGCCGGCGTCGCGGCCGCCGTGGGCGGCGTGGAGGTAGCGGCGGCACGAACGGCGGACCCGCGCTCCAAGGCGCACCGGGCGAAGCGATGCCCGACTCCGAGGGCGACGCGCTATCGGGTATGCAAAGCCGACGCGAAAGCACCGGCGAGCAGCCGCCGTTCAACGAAACCGACGGCCCGATGGAACTCGCCGCGCGTGAAGGGGCACCCGCCCCGCACGCCGATGGGCGTCATCCGGACGACGCCGATCAGGGTCCCGAAGGCCCACCCGGCGAAGGTGACGGCGGACTCGACGCCGACGGCCAGCCGCGGCGGCGGCGGCGCCGGCGCGGCGGTCGAGGCCGGGGCGCCAGCTCCGACTCCGCGGATCGCGCCCCGATGGGCGACCAGCGCGCTCCCGTGCCGGCCCAGCCAGCGGGCGACCGGCGACCGGCCCCACACCCCGAGCCTCGCCCCGATCAGCGGGGCGACGAGCACGGTGGCCAGCGCGGCGGTCCTCGCGGCGATCAGCGCGAAGGCCAACGGGCCGACCGTGGCCCCGATCGCGGCGCTCCTCCTCGCGCCGAGCCGCGAGGTGAGCCGCGCAGGGATCGCCCGGCCGACGGACCCCGGCCCATGCCGTCGCGCCCGCCGGCCCGTGATCCGCGCCCGCCGATCACGACGGTTCAAACCGCGGCGCGCCCGGTCGTGGTGGTGGCTCCTCCCCCACCGCCGCCGGGCATCCCGCCCGGAGCCAAGCCCAAGTCGCTCTACGGCGGCTCACGGCGGAAGCTCGCGCCCAGCGAGGTGGGGAAGGCCAAGGCGAGAAAAGAGTGAGACGCAGAGAATGTCGGAGTGTCTATGAATCTGGCGATCGAAGGCAACATCGACGACTATTCGATCGACATCGAGTCGCTTCTTCGGCAGATGGCACCGGTCCACGCGGCGGTGCCACGGCACGCGTGGAAGGTGCAGTGCGGCGGTTGCCGGTACCTCGGACCATGGGCCGCCGCTGTGCTCGCTTCAGCCTATTTTGCCGGAGTGCAAAGGGGGCAACGGCCACGAATCCGCCTGCCCGCCGCTCCGCCAGCACTCGGCGCCTTCTGCCGTTTCTCTGGAATGACGCAGGTCTTCGAGAAGGGAGAGCAGCCCGATCTGGGCCATCCGGACAATGAAACGGCGCCTGTTGAGAGGTTCAACGAGGCGAACTGGAACCTCCCCGATCCGATCATCCGCCTCTTGAAACGCCATGTGGCCGAGCTCGACCCGGAAGTCGAAGACTGGATCCGCACCTGCATTCGAGAGGTGACGCAGAACACGATCGACCACTCGCAGTCGCCCATCGGGGGTGTCATGGCGGCGAGATACCTCGCCGCAAGTCGCGAGGTTCGGGTCGGGATTGTCGATCGTGGGGTGGGGATCGCCGAGTCCCTATCGACACGGGTGGACGGCGTCACCCGCGCGTTCGACGCTCTGCGGCGCGTGGTCCAAGGGGGCTATTCGTCGCGATCACGCGCCAATAATCTCGGCCAAGGGATTAGCAACCTGTTTTTGCTCGTAAGGCTTGCGAGGGGACGAATTTGCCTGTTCTCGGACGATGGTGTCGCCTCCTCTCAGTCCGGAAGTGAACCGAGCATTCGGACGTTGGACTTCCGGTTCCCAGGAACGGCGGTATTCTTTGCTCTGCCGACCGACGCGCCTTGAGCCCCGAGAACACGATGGTGCCGACCATGGACGCCCGACCCCTCAACGCCGCCGATTTCATCGATACGAGCGCCTCGGTTCTCGAGAGCGCCAACGCGATCGGACGCGAGGCCGCCCGGATACTGCGCGATGGTGGTTGCGTGGTGTTGTCCGTTCGCGGCGTGCGCGGCGTCCCGTCGAGTTTCTTCAACGTGGTACTCTCATTGGTCGCCGAGGCGCTCGCGAACGACTTCTCAGACGGTCGGTTCGCGGTCGAAACCGACACCAAGACCCAGCGGATGGTGTACGAGCGGTCGCTGGAGGCTGTCTCTCGGGCTTTTCACCAGAACTGAGGCGTTTGCCTCGGGCCAGCACAGCTCAACCTTGCGCAACTCGGATCACTCGCTCAATCTCTCCCGCCACCTCGTCAAATCCTCGTGCCTCGTCAGGTCAAACCGCAGCGGCGTCACCGTGATCCGCCGCTCGAAGAGCAGGTCCACGTCCGTGCCCTTCTCCGTCGCGTGGAAGTCCAGGCCATCGCCGGACGCCCAGTAGTACACGTCTCCGCCCGGCGAGACACGGCGTTCGTAGCGATCCACCAGCCCGTGCGTGTTCATGGGCCCGACGCGGATCGCCGGCGGCTCGCGCTCGGGCTCATCCAGATTGCAGATGGGCAGATTGATGTTGAGGCACTCGCCGGGGCGGGGCAACCCGTCTCGCAGCACCGCGTCCAGCGCCAGGCGTGCGTGCCGCGCCCCGCGTTCGAAGTCCGGCTTGCCCTTGCCCAGGTGCAGCGAAACCGCGATCGACGGGATGCCCAGGAACGCCGCCTCGATGGCCGCCGCCACGGTGCCCGAATAGATCACGTTGATCCCGCAGTTGGCCCCGGCGTTCATCCCGCTGATGCACAGGTCGGGCTTCGACGCCGCCCCAAACCGCTCGGGCCACAGGGCGGCGATGGCGACCTTCACGCAGTCGGCCGGGCGCCCATCGACCGCGATGCCCCACGCACCTGGGCGGAACTCGACATCCTCGGTCATGAGCGGGGAGTGGAATGTGACGCCATGCGACGTGGCGGACTGCACGGTCTTGGGGGCGATCGTGAGAATCTCGGCGTCGCGTCCGAGCAGCGGTCCGGCGTGGCGGTTGTGGACGTCGGCAATGGAGTCGTGCAGCGCGACGATGCCGGGAGCGCGGATACCGTCGTCGTTGGTGAGGAGGATTCGCATGTCGGGAGAGGATAGGAAGCGGGGGTCGGCAACAGAACCGGCGGCGCGAGCCGTCGGCCACCGCACAATGACGCGAGGCGCCCGGGCTTGCCGGTCGCTCTCGACAGCCCTGCGGTGGCCGACCGCTTGCGCGGCAGGTGCCGCGGAACCCGGTCGCGCCGCTCCCCGTCCAACTCCGCGCGATCCGCGTCCCTGTCCGCGATCTCCGCGTTCGCCGCTACGCCTCCGCGCTTGTTTCTACTCCTCCAGCGTCCGCTTCCGCCTCAGCACATGGTGGTAATGCTGCGCGAAGCGGTGGGCCTCATCCCTGATCTGCTGGCACAGTTTGAGGGCGAGGTTGTCGCGCCCCAGGCGGATCGGCTCGCTTCGCTGCTGGACGTAGATCAGTTCTTCCTTCTTGGCCAGGCTGATGACCATGGGCGGCTTGATGTCGAGGGTGGCAAAGGCTTCCAGGGCCGCGTGCAGTTGCCCGAGGCCGCCGTCGATCAGGATCACCTCCGGGTACAGCTCCTGGCCCGCGCCCGCCTCGCGGTACCGCCGGCTCACGACCTCCTTGATGCTCGAATAGTCATCGTTGCCCCCGGCCACGCTCCTGATCCGGAACCGTCGGTACTCATCCTTGAACGGCCGCCCGTCGATGAAACAGACCTTCGACCCCACCGTGTCACCCCCTTGAAGGTGGGCGATGTCGATGCCCTCGATACAGCGGATCGGCTCCTCCAGCCCCAGCACCTTCTGCAGCGTGGCCGGGCCCTTGACGGGATCGACGTACGTCACCTCCTGCTCGGGCTGCCATCCGTCTCCGCGCTCGGCCCGCTCGTCGAGTTTCTCGATGGATCGGATCTGGTCGCGCAGGGCCGCGGCCCGCTCGAACTGCAGGGCCGTGGCCGCGGCCTCCATCTCCGCCCGCATCTCCCGCAGCACGACCGAGCGCTTGGTCCCCAGAAACCGCACAAATCGGTCCGTGTCGTCTCGATAGGCCGGCTTCCCGATCTTGTCGGCGCACGGCCCGGTGCATTGGCCGATGGCGTAGAGCAGGCAGGGGCGGAAGAAGCGGTTTTTGGGGTCGCCCTCCACGATGTCCAGCTTGCACGTCCTGAACTTGAACACGCGCTGCAGAGCCTGAACCGCCTCGCGGAGCGCCCCCGCGCTGGCGAACGGCCCGAACACACGGGCCCCCCGCATCTCCGGGGCCACCTGCCCATCATCGCCCACACCGGTTGGGTTCCGCGTCACGAACACCCGCGGAAAGTCCTCCCGCTGCGTCACGACCAGATACGGATACGACTTGTCGTCGGTCAGCCGGTCATTGAACCGCGGCTGGATGTCCTTGATCAGGCGACTCTCGGCCAGCAACGCCTCCCACTCGCCCTTGCACACCAGAATGTCCAGGTCGTGGACCAGGTCGAGCATCGGAGACTTCTTGAACCCCAGATCGGCCGAGGGCACGAAGTACGACGCGACGCGATCGGGCAGCCGCCCGGCCTTGCCCACATAGATCACCACCCCCTTGTGGTCCTTCATCAGGTACACGCCGGGGGCGGGGGGCAGGTCGCGGGCCTTCCGGAGCAGGCGCGCGAGCCGGGCGTCGCGGGTCTCGGACCCCCAGGCCGGGGGGGCGTCGGCGGGTAGGAAGCCCTCGTCGTCGAGCGGGATGGGGTCTGGGTCATCGGGCACGGAGGAGTTTATGAACGCGGACCAACGAACGCGACGCGCCAGCGAGCACGGCGGCACGGGCGGTCCGTCCGGCTCTCGACCCGCGGCGGTCCAACCGCTTGCTCGCGCGGCGCGCTCGCCGGCGCGTTCACCATAGACTCGGGCCGCCATGCCCCGTCGATTCCGATTGCCCGCGTTCCCGCACATCCACTTCATGGCGGCGGCCCCCTTGGATGCGTGGGTGCGCCTGCTGCGGACGCCGGGGGCACGGATCGGGTGGCGGTATTGGCCGCGAGTTGGTGTAAACCTGGCGTTGTCGGCGTGCGTGACGGTGATGACGCTGCCGGAACGATTGGTGCTCGCGCCGATTCTCTGGTGGCGGGGCAAGCGGACAGGGTGGCGGCTGGAACGCCCCACTGCACCCTCCCTCGGCTCGCCGAGCCTCGCCGACACCTCCCCCGCACGCGGGGGAGGAGACGCACGCGGGGGAGGTGGGACGCCCCCGCCCGCGCTGGTCATCCTGGGCTACTACCGCACCGGCACAACGCACCTGCACAACCTGCTCGCCTGCGACCAAGCCAGCCAGACGCCGCGATGGGGGCAGGTGCTGGCGCCCCAGGGCTTCGTGCTCTCGTGGTTCGTGCTGAGACTATTCCTCACCGCCGTGCTGCCCACACGTCGTCCGCAGGACGACATGGCGTTCGGCCCTGAGTGGCCCGGCGAGGATGACTTCGCCCTCTGCAACTGGACCCTGGCCTCGCCGTTGCCTGGGCGGGTGATTCTGCCGGATTCCTACCAATACTTCCGCCGATTTCACGACCTTGAACGCCTGACGCCGCGCGAGCGCACCCGCTGGCGGCGAACCCAGTGGGCCGTTCTCTGGAAGATCGCCCTGATCGCCCCGCACAAACGACTGCTCCTGAAGACGCCGCCCCACACCGCCCGTGTCCCCGCGCTCACCGACGTGCTGGGAGGCCCAGGCCGCATCAAGTTCATCCACCTCTCGCGCGAGCCCGGGGCGGTGCTCCAGTCCAACCAGCGGCTGATGAGGGCGATGACGCCGTTTCACTTGCAGGATGCGCCCGCCGACGACACCATCCGCGACCGCCTGATCGACGAGTACAGCCAGACGGAGCGCCGCTTGCATCTCGACGCGGCCTCCATCCCGCCCGGCAGCCTGGTCCGGATGCGGTATCAGGACCTGATTGCGGACCCAGTCGGAGAACTCAGGCGTGCGTATGCCGAGTTGGGGCTGGCGTGGACGGACGGATACGAACGGAAGGTGCTCGCCTACCTCGCTTCGGTGCGAGAGTACCGATCCGAAACCCAGAAGCTCGCCGATCGACCGACCACCGGGCGCCTTGACCAGTTGGCGGTGCCAGACGAGTTGCGGTGGATGGTGCCCGCGTTCGGCCATGATCGGCCGGCCTGCCCGATCGTCGATCCTGCCTCGTTCGCCCTTGCCAAGCCGTTGTGGCCGAGCCGCCCTCGGCCCGTCTGCGGCCATCCCCCTCAACTCATGACCGCCGCCGCGATAGGGACGGTCCTGGTGTGGCTCGGGCTGGTCCTGGTTGTGGGCCATCGCGCCACGATTCTGGCCTGGCTCGGCGGCATCGCGATCGGGCACGCCGCCACGCTGAAGCGCTCGGGTTCGGTGGGGCGCGGAACCTGGTGCGCCGCCATGACGCTGGGAGTCAGCGTGTTCTGCATCATGGTGGCGACCTTTTTCATCGACCTGGGCGAGTTCTCTCCCCGGACCAGCCCCCAGGACTGGACCCGGCTCTGGCGAGGCACATGGCGCCACCTCTCGCACGAATCCACCATCCTGTGGACAATCTTGGGGATGGCCAGTGCATTTCGGCTGGGCTCGCGAAGGTTTGGGGCGGTGCCGGGCAGGTGACCACGCTCCACACCGCGGGGGACGCCGGACCTGAAGAGGACGGGGGACAAAGTCCGGGTGCAGGCGCAACACAGGCGACCGGACCAACCCGGTGCCCTCGAACTCGGAACTTCGCAAAGCCTCAGTTCAGGCGTGTACGCTCCGCCCGCACCACGCCCTGCCCGCTCACCCACCTGCCACTTCGGCAGCCTCTCCCACTCCTGCACCCCATCGGGCGGGCCTGTCCACCAATGTCCCGGCCCACCAGCCGGGTTTTTCGACCCCCGGAAGAACCGGTCTGGCATCCGGGTTGCAATAGGAACACAGGCCCGCCTCCCGAGCGCGGGTCGCCCGCGTTCCCGGCGATTCACAACGTCTCACCGCCCCGACCCATTCCCCTCCGAAGGAGGCTCACATGGCTGGTTCCAAGATCATCGGCATCGACCTGGGCACGACCAACTCCGTGGTGGCCATCATGGAGGGCTCAACGCCCAAGGTTCTCATCAACTCCTCCGGCAGCCGCCTGACGCCCTCCGTCGTCGGCTTCACCGACAAGGGCGAGCGCCTGATCGGGCAGGCCGCCAAGCACCAGCAGGTGACCAACCCCAAGAACACGATCTTCTCGATCAAGCGATTCATGGGGCGCCGGCGCGCCGAGGTCTCTGGTCTGGGCACCTCGGGGTATGGCAAGGGCGGCAACGAGGAAACCAAGGTTCCCTACGAGCTGACCGGCACGCCCGACGACTTCGTCAAGGTCAAGGTCAACGTCCGCGAGGGCGGCGGCGAGTTCACGCCCCAGCAGATCTCCGCGTTCATCCTTCAGGATCTGAAGAAGACCGCCGAGGACTATCTGGGCGAGAAAGTCGATCGCGCGGTCATCACCGTCCCGGCCTACTTCAACGACGCCCAGCGCCAGGCGACCAAGGACGCCGGTGAGATCGCGGGCCTGAAGGTCGAGCGCATCATCAACGAGCCGACCGCCGCCGCGCTGGCCTACGGCCTCG
>CAZHKB010000129.1:0-7672 GCA_964533405.1 uncultured Phycisphaeraceae bacterium
CCCCCTCCGTCAACTTCGCAGAGCCTCGTTGACACCTCCCCCGCACGCGGGGGAGGAGGGCGTGACGACACACTCGATCGGTCGATAGGTCATCGTGACGCTCGCGCGGCCTGTCCACGCGTCGCGCAGAACCTGCACCGCGGTCGTGCTGACGGTGCGGGCGTCGGCACGCGACATCAGGACGCTCAGGTGCGTGCGGTCGGGCCAGACGTGGGCGTGAAAGGCGTCCTGGGCCGTCGGATCGGAGGGGCGCGGCCCGACCGTCTCGTCGAAGAGCGGGAGTCGGACCTGCACGGGGTCATCGCCCAGGCCGCTGCTGGCGAAGCAGACCGGCGGACGGTGCCAGGCGGTCGCGATGGTCATGCGGTCCCATCGAATCTCGGCCACGACCGGCGGCTCGTCGGCGGTTGGGCGATCGACGGCGATGAGACGGAAGGGGGCGTACGGCGAAAGGTCCGTGGCGTGCAGCGCGGCCGACACGGCGTGGGGGCTGTTCAGGTGGATGAGCGCGGGGATCAGGTCGCCCCGCGAGTGGAGCCCGGGCGGAAGCGTGGGCGGCGGGGTGAGGTTGAGGTTGAGCAGGGTCATGGCCAGGCCACGCTCGGAGGCGGCGATCCAGGTGCCGACCTCGGAGCCATCGCGGAGGCGGTCGGCGGGCCAGATGGCGCGGAGGGGGGGTGTCTGAGTCGCAACCGCATCGCGCGAGCGAGGCGAGGTCGTGTCGCGCCAGGCGGGGCGGGAGGCGAGCGGGCGGCTGCGCTGCTCGTCGCGGTTGGAGACGAGGCGGAAGCCGTGCGGGAGTGTGATGACCGAGACGGTACACATGGGCAGGAGAGGATAGGGATCCCCGAGCGGAAGCTCAGGAAGCGGCAGGGTGACAGAGCGGCAAAGCGACGGAGCGACGCGAGCCAGCCCCGACACTTTACCACGTTGCCGCTTCCCCTCCCCCCGCCCTAAACTGTCGACCGCGCCAACGCGCCTCCGGAGCCTCGCCATGCACTACGACGCCCACACATCCGTCATCAACGACCTCGAGGCGCGGATCTTGACGATCCGCGACTCTCTTTGACTACGAGACCAAGGCGCGGCGGCTGAGGGAACTCGAATCGAAGATGGGCGAGCCGGGCTTCTGGGACAACCAGATCGCGGCCAAGAAGGTCGTCAGCGAGGTCAAGGCGCTCAAGGCGGCGGTCGATCCACTGACCAAGATCATGAGCGACTTCGCCGACGCGACACTGGCATACCAGATGTCCAAGGAGGCGGGCGACAAGGGCCTGCTGGCCGAGGCCGATGAGACGCTGTTCGGGCTTCAGGCTCGCATGGAGAAAGTCGAGCTTCAGTCGCTGCTGTCGGGCAAGTACGACGCGAAGAACGCGTTCCTCTCGATCTCCGCGGGCGACGGGGGCACCGAGGCCAACGACTGGGCCGAGATGCTGCACCGGATGTACATCATGTATCTGGAGAAGGCTGGGTTCGCGCTGGAGGAGGTCGAGAAGTCGTACGGCACGGAAGTCGGGATCGACTCGGTGACGCTCCTCGTGAAGGGGCCGTATGCGTTCGGATATCTGAACTGCGAGCGGGGCACGCACCGCCTGGCGCGGGTGTCGCCGTTCAACGCCCAGGGCAAGCGGCAGACGTCGTTCGCGTCGGTGGACGTGACGCCGGAACTCGACGAGGCCAGCGTCGACATCCCGGACAAGGACCTGGAGATCACGCCCTTCGTGCGGGCCAGCGGGCCGGGCGGGCAGAACGTGAACAAGGTCGCGTCCGCGATCCGGCTGGTCCACAAGCCGACCGGGATCATGATCGTGGCCAGCACGTTCCGCGATCAGCCCCAGAACAAGGCGCAGGCGCTGTCGATCCTGCAGGCCAAGCTCGAGCTGATCGCCGAGGAGAAGCGGACGGCGGAGATCAAAGCGGCGGCCGGCGGCGACATGGCTCGCGGCTGGGGCACGCAGATCCGCTCGTATGTGCTGTACGACAACCGGGTGAAGGACCACCGCACGGGCCATGAATCCAGCGACCCGGCCCGGACGCTGGCGGGGGACATCTGGGGGTTCATTGATGCGGAGTTGAAGAGGAGGCGGGCGGAGAAGAACTAGGCGATGGCAAGCGCGGGCGAGTGAGGTCCAGGGCTTGGCAGCGCTGCCGCCCAGGCCGCCGCGGGTGGCGGGCGTCGGCGGCGTGACGTGCTTCCAACCGCTCGCTCGCGCGTCGCGTTCGCAGGAGTGGGAGAACCGCGTGTCGTCGATGGCCTCTCAACTCGATCAGGCTCGCCGCTTGCACAACCAGGGGCGGACGGACGATGCGCGGGCAGTGCTGCTGCGCGTGCTCCAGAAGTCGCCCGCTGATCCGACGGCCAACCAGATCATGGCGGTGCTGCTCGCCAACGCGGGCAAGCACGATCAGGCGATCTACTACGCCGATCGGGCCCTGGCCGCTCGCCCCGATCTGGCCCAGTTCCACCTGCTCAAGGGCACAATCTTGTCCAACACGCCGCGGGTGCTGGAGGCGATCCCGATCATCGAGCGCGCGACGGAGCTGGAGCCCGGCAACGCGCGGGCGTGGCTGGCGCTGGGGGCGCTCCGGCAGGGGGCTCGGCGGCACGCGCAGGCGGAGGCCGCGTTCCGGCGCGGCCTGGAGATCGAGCCGGAGAACCCCGACCTGGTCGCGCCGCTGGCGGGGATGCTGCTGGAGACGGGGCGGCCCGAGGAGGCCGTGGACCTGCTGCGGGGCGCGCTCCGCACGCATCCGGAGCACACGCTGGCCAGCGAGATCCTGGCGTTTTGCCTGAACTACGACGCGCGGGCGACCGCCCGGGAGGTGTTCGAGGCGCACCGCCGGTTTGGGGCACTGGTCGAGGCGGGGGCCGCGCCCCAGCGATGCACGCAGTGGCCGATTCAAGGGGCCGCGGGCACGGGGCGTCGCCTGCGCGTGGGGTATGTGTCGGCTGACTTGCGGACGCACGCGGTTTCGACGTTCTTTGCGCCGGTGGTCGAGCACCACGATCGCGAGCGGGTGGAGCTGTTCCTCTACCACACCAGCCCGGTGGTCGATGACACAACGCGACGGCTCCAGAAGTCGGCCGAGCACTGGTTCGGCAGCCGAACAATGAAGGACGACGAGCTGTTCGATCGCATCCGCGCGGATCGGCTGGACATCCTGGTCGAACTGTCGGGGCTCACCGCCCAGCACCGGCTGGCGGTGATGGCCCGCAAGCCCGCGAGAGTCCAAGCGACGTTCATCGGGTATCCGAACACCACGGGGCTGACCGCGATCGACTACCTGATCGTGGATGCGCACACCGACCCGGCCGGGTACGAGGCGTACGCGACCGAGTCCCTGGCGAGGCTCCCCAACTGCTTGTTGTGCTATGACCCGCCGTCGGAGGCCCCGACTCCTGCCCCCCCGCCGTGCCTGGCGCCGCGGGCCGATGGGCACGCAGGGACGGCACCGTTCACGTTCGCGTCGTTCAACACGCTGGGAAAGACGACAGACTTCACGCTGCGGCTATGGGCGCGGGTGCTGGGCGCGGTGGCGAGCAGTCGGCTGCTGCTCAAGGCCAGCGGCCTGACGGACCCGCAGGTTCACGAGGCGTTGCTGATGCGGGTGACGCGGGCCGGGATCGATCCGGCGCGCCTCACGCTGCTGGGGTTCACGCCCAAAAGCGGGCACCTGGCGACGTATGCGATGGCCGACGTGTGCCTGGACCCGCACCCGTTCAACGGCGCGACGACGACCGCCGATGCGCTGTACATGGGCGTGCCGGTGGTGACGCTGGAGGGCGATCGCCACGTGGCGCGGGCGGGGATGAGCATTCTGAGGACGATCGGGCGCGGGGAGTGGGTGGCGCGGACCGACGATGAGTATGTGAGGATCGCGGCCCAGTTGGCGGGGGATCGGGCCTCGCTTGCACGGATCCGAACGGAGTTGAGGGGGCAGGTGGCGAGGTCGGCGCTGTGTGATGCCAAGGGGTATACGCGGGCGTTGGAGGAGATGTACGCCGGGTGGGTTGGCGAAACATAGGGCTTGTGGAAACGCGCGTTTGGCTTCACCCCGGATACTACGGATCGTCGTTGCGACTCGGGCGTGCCACCGATCGTGGCTCTGGACGATCGGTGCGGGTTGGCCGGTAGTGACCGAGGCACCGATCGCTCAAAGCAGCGATCGGTGGCAGGACGACGCCCGAGTTCCATCGCGAGTTCGTACAAGAGGCTGGTGCGGGTCGCCTCCCACACTCGGGTCACGCGCCCGGGGCGCGCTGAGCCCTTCCTCACGGTGGGGCTGCCAATCGGATGCCGTGGGCGATGCGCGTCCCGCCCGTGAGGGGGGCTTCGATCCACCGAAGCCCACGGGATTCGTGTGCGATCCGCAGGGTCGGGCCAAGCAGAAGGGAGCGGGCTGTGGGCCCGCTCCCTTTGTGGTTTGATCTGCACCGGGGTTGCCCCCGGTGGTTCACTACATGTTCACGCACGCGGCTTGGATTCAGCAGCCGGCGGCGAAGAGGGTCAGGTAGAAGAAGAAGTCGTCGTTGTTGATGATGCCGTTCGGGATGCCGTAGCCGGGCTGGCCCGGGATCGCGCCCGTCGTCAGGTCAACGACGGCGAGATTGCCGGCGGCGTACTGGGTGAGGAAGTAGAAGAAGTCGTCGTTGTTGAGCGTGCCGTTCGGGACGCCGTAGCCGGGCTGGCCCGCGATGGCGCCGGTGGTGAGGTCGGGACGGCAGGGCGGGGCGCAGGGGTTGCTGGTGCCGTTGGCGATGGCCAGATCGGCTGAGGTGACGTTGCCGTCGCCGTTGAAGTCGCCCTGGGCCCAGCCGCCGGGCAGGCCGAGGTTGGTATTGACGATGGTGACGTCGAGGCCGTTGCGGACCCCGTCGAGGTTCGCGTCACCGAAGACGGTGCCCAGGATGCCGGTGACCAGCACGCAGGCGTCGTCCTGATCGACGTCGAGGTCGCCGTCCATGTCACAGGAGAGGTCGAAGCCGACGGCCTCGTTGATGTTGCTCCAGTTGGCCACGCCGTCGGTGACGAAGGCGTTGGTCTTGAACTGGTCGTAGACGTAGTCGATGTCGAAGCCATTGACCGCGCCGTCGGCGCCCACGGGGGCCCAGCCGCGAGCGACGTTGCCGGTGGACCCGATCACGTCGCCGCGAGCGTCGCCGGCGGCGTAGGACTTGGGGGTGGCGAGCGTGGTGTTGAAGAAGTTGCCGTCGGAGCCGGTGATGGAGAGCCACTGGGTGTCGACAACGCCGAAGCCCAGCTCGCGGTCGAGGCTGCCGGTGACGGCGTCGATCGCCAGGCCGTCGGCGAAGTAGCGCACGTCGGAGAAGTTGGCGACCCAGGCGGTGCCGCTCCAGGTGCGGGCGTAGCTGCCGTCGTTGTTGAAGTCGAACAGGACCTCGATGCAGGCGTCGGTGCCGGAAGCGCCGGTGATGGGGCCGGTGCCGTTGGGGGCGTTCCAAGGGGTCGTCGAGACGCCGGCGGTGTTGCGGTTCTGGCGGTCCTGCCACGCGAGCAGCAGGTCGCGGATGTCGGAGGTGTTGCGGAGCCCGTCGCCGTTGCCGTCGCCCGCGATGCGGTTGCGGCTCAGGGTGTCGCCGTTGGCGTTGCCCTGGCTGGTGCCGCCCTGGGTGATGTGGCGAACGGTGGTGACGGTGGGATCCCACGTGTCGGAGTAGACGATGGAGGACGTGCGGACGGGGTTGTCGCCGTTGAGGGTGATCGAGCCGAAGTTGCCGTTGTTGAAGACGGGATTCTCGAGCACCGATGGCGGGTTGAGCAAGTTGAGGAGGTAGTTCTGGAGGGAGGGGAGGTAGCCGAGGTTGGTGACCCAGCTCGTGGGCTGCTCGGGGGCCTGGATGCGCTCCTGCCCGGCCACCGGGATCAGCAGCGTGGCGATGTACTCGCCCGGCATCCCGACGTTGGCGACGTTACCCGGGACGGTGCTGAAGCCCTCGATGGAGCGGGTGATGTTGTTGATGAAGGCGGCGGCCTCGACGTTGCGCATGTCGGGGTTGGTGTTCAGCACGTCGCCGCCCTTGGCCACGGGGGCCGAGCGGGGATCGCCGATGGAGACCAGCGACGCCGGGCCGCCGATGAGCCACGACTCGGCCGTGGTGTTCTGCAGGATGGCCTGGAGGTTGGGGCGGAAGTAGCCCGTGCCGCCGAGGTGGTTCATCTGGATGTCGAGCAGCTCGGCGCGCCCGCCGCTGACGATGCTGCTGTTGACGGCGCGCTCGGCGCCCGAGTACGAGATGCCCAGGCGGGTGTTGCGAACGGTGCCGTCGGCGCGGCTCGAGCCGCCCTTGTTGCCGGGCAGGAAGTTGGGGCCGGCCAGGTCCTGCGAAGAGGAGTTCGAGAACCCACCGACATTCTCGCCCACGCCCCAGGAGGGGTCGATGCCGCAAGAGTTCATGACGGCGTTGCGGGTGCCCGAGCCCGAGTCGCGGGTGATGACGATGAGGTTCTCGCCAGTCCGGGCCCGCCCGGTCATGTAGAGGTACTGGATCTCGGTCACCTTGGCCTGCCGTAGGCCCGTGCCCAGGTTGGTGAAGTACGCGACCGGAGCGAACGCGATCGTGGTGGTGAAGAGGGTCTGGTTGTTGGGGGTGACGCCGGTCTGGAAGATGTTGAGGTTGCCCAGGTTGGCCAGCAGATGGTCAAACCCATTGGCCGAGCCGTCCTTGTTGGTGGTGGTGCGGACGTTGCGGCCATAGCCGGCAACCAGGGGGGTGCGGCTGAACGCGGTCGTGCCGACGACGGCGCGGGCCCCCACGAGGCGGGCACGTCGAGCGGGGCCACGTCGATCTGGATGCCGCCGGGGGCCGCGTTGGGTGGGCTGGCGTAGGTGGCGGTGTACGAGCCGTTCATGGTGGAGCGGACGGGCGCGCCGCCGGGGTTGCCGGCATTGAAGGGGCCAACGCCGCCGCCGCCGGAGGCGATGTACTGCGTACGGTTCACGACCGCGCCGTCGGCGGCGTTGGTGGAGAAGATCTCGACCAGGTCGCCGCCCGTGGCGAAGGGGGTGACGCCCTCGCCGCCCCAGTCGATCAGCTCCTGGAAGCCGTTGACCGAGCCGGTGATGCGATACTGGACGATCCACCACTGGTTGTTGGGGGGGGTGCCAGGCGCGGGGGGCAAACCGGTGGGCGCGAGCTGGTCGACGTTGGCCGGCGTGAGCAGGCCGGAGACGCCGTCGCCGTCCACGTCGATGTAGTCGTTGGTGCCGGCGGGGAAGTTGAGGGTGTTCTGGAGCAGCGTCGCGCCAGACAAGTTGATGACGAACGGCTGGGCGCTGGCGGCCGAGGCCAGGGCGATGGCGCCGCCGGCGGCGGCCACGATTCGCAGACAGTTGGACTTCTTCATGGGATCCTCTCTCGATAATGCCCCGTTGGGGCGGACTCTGGGGAAGATTCTTTCCACTCTCCACGCGCCGGCTTGACGCGACGCGCACAAACGATGCGATTGGTGAGGTCCGGACGCACCGAGAGCACCCGGTCGGTCGCGGTTGCGATCAGGCCGTGTGCTCTCGAAGGTCTGGTTGGCGTGCCTCGGTCAGAGCCGCGTTCGTGAGCACGCGAGACGGATCGGGGCGGGAGGCGAGGCGGATCGGGAGGATACTCGCGTGCTCACGCACGCGACTGGGATGTCCGCGTGCACGCGCACGCAGG
>CAZHKB010000130.1:0-7640 GCA_964533405.1 uncultured Phycisphaeraceae bacterium
CCCAGAATCGGCGACCGCGTCACCCCCATCACCCGCACGCCCAGCGCGGGCAACCCCGCGACCACCTCATCCGTGATCGCCTGCGCTTCGGCCTCGGGCAGAATCCCATGATCGGTCCGCGGTCCGCCGCCGCGCCCGCCTCTCGAGCCGTCGCGAATCGTCCCCCGCGGCTCCCGATCCGACTTCTCATAGTGCGGCTTGATGAGCGAGATGATCCGCCCCTCCCCCCCCGCCTTCAGCCACCGCAACGCCGCCGGAATCGCCAACCTCTGCGGCGTCCACCCCAGATCAAGCACCACCACATCCACCATCCCCACCGGCTCCACATGCAGCGCGTTGGACCGCTCCAGCACCGTCACCCGCGGGTCATTCCTCAGAGTCCACGCCAGTTGCCCATACGCCGTGTCGACGCTGAACACCCGCGCCGCCCCCGCTTGCAGCAAGCAATCCGTGAACCCACCGGTCGAGCACCCAAGGTCGGCGCACGCCAGCCCGCCCACGCCAACGCCGAACACATCCAGCGCGTGCCGCAGCTTCAATCCGCCGCGCGACACATAGGGGCGGGCATCACTCACCCGGGATTGTTGGTGGGCTGGCATGGTGGCCGCTCCGAGCGGCCATGCCAACCCGCGATCGTGCCCGCAACGCACGGCTGTCCAGATCAGCAACCATGTCGCCCCGCTCAACTCAAGAAGTGCTCAATCGCCGCCACCGCCTCAGTCTCCGTCGCCGCCGCCCTCGCGAACCGCACCCGCACGACGCCGAACCGCGATCGCACATGCAGCCCCCCCGGATCGACTCCAACACACAGCGCCGCAGGGATGTCCAGATTCCGATGGCTCCGCATCGCCCCCGCCAGGCGCGCCGGATCGGCATTCGCCCGCTTGCACAGCCGCCCCTCGACCCC
Organism: uncultured Phycisphaeraceae bacterium; assembly: GCA_964533405.1. Lineage (GTDB taxonomy): Bacteria > Planctomycetota > Phycisphaerae > Phycisphaerales > UBA1924 > JACKHA01. The sequence goes on from CAZHKB010000130.1 coordinate 908, forward strand.
CGCCAGCGGATTGGCCCTTTGCAGCAACGCCCCATCCAGCACCACCCCGCCCCACTTGGCCGCCTCGATCTGGCACGCGATCCACCGCGCCTCCTCCGCCGCCCCGTGATACGCCAGGTACCGGTCGCACGCCGCCAGCGTGTCCGGATGCACCATCGTCACCGACACCATCAACGCCATCGCGTCGTCCGACTCCTCCGGAACATGCAGCACATGCTCGGCTGCGTCCGTCACCTCCGGCGACACCGGAATCAGCAGCCGCCCCGACGCCGGGTCCGACACGAAACGCCGCGCCATCGGCGTGCCGTCCGCGAACAACACCCCCTCGCGATACGTCGCGAGAAACTCCACAGCGTCAAGCACAGCGGGCTCGGGTTCGAGCATCGGGAACTCTTGGCCTCATGCCTCAACGCAAACGCCCGCGCGACCGGTTCCGTCGCTTACCGCTTCTCAATCGGCACATACGCCGCATCATGCGGCCCCACATAGTTCGTCGTCGGCCTGTACAGCCGGTTGTCCGACAACTGCTCCAAAATGTGCCCCGCCCAACCCGAAATCCGGCTCATCGCGAACATCGGCGTGAACAGGTCCAGCTTCAGCCCGATGCAGTGGTACGTCGTCGCCGAGTAGAAATCGACGTTCGGGTAGATGCCCTTGGCCGCCATCTCCCGCTTCATGATCTCCTCGATCTTGCTCGACTTCTCGTACAGGTCGTTGTTGCCCGTGTCCTCCGCCAGCTGCTTGGCCAGGCCCATAAGGTGGTTGGCCCGCGGATCCTTGGCCTTGTACACCCGGTGTCCGAACCCCATGATCCGCTCTTTCTTCGCCAGCCGCCCCATGATGTAGGGCTCGACGTCCTTGAGCGTCGGGATCTCCCCGAGCATCTCCATGACCTCCTCGTTCGCCCCGCCGTGCAGCGGCCCCCGCAGCGATCCGATCGCCGCCGTCAGCGCCGAGTACACGTCCGACAGCGTCGAGATCACCACCCGGGCCGCGAACGTCGAGTTGTTCAACCCGTGGTCCGCGTGCAGGATCATGCAGATGTCAAACGCCCGCGCCATCGTCGGCGTCGGCTTCTCCCCGTTGAGCATGTACAGGAAGTTCTCGGCGAACGTCAGGCTCGGATTGGGCGGAACCACCGCCAGCCCCCGCCGGTGCCGGTCAAACGCCGCGATGATCGCCGGCGTGCACGCCAGCACGTTCAACGCCTTCTGATTCGCGTTCTTCACATCATTCGCGTTGGGGTCCGGATCGGTCAACGCCAGCGCCGAAACCATCGTCCGCAGCATGTGCATCGGCTGCGCATCCTTCGGAACGCTCGTGATCCGCTCCAGCATCCCCTTGGGCAACGCGTACCGCGAACGCAGGTCCTTGCTGAACGCCTCCAGCTCCGCCTTCGTGGGCAGCCGCCGGTTCCACAGCAGGAACACCGTCTCCTCGAACGTGCTCTTGGCCCCCAGCTCGCCGATCGGGATCCCCACATACTCCAGCACGCCCTTCACCCCGTCGATGAACGACATCTGCGTCTCGCAGGCGACCACACCCTCCAGCCCCTTGGCAAACTCGGCCATTGAATCCCCGCTTTCGTTGCTTGTGCGCCCACCCACAACCCCACGCGGCATGGGCCGCGAGATGGGGCGCAAGACTATAGGGGATGACCGACGCGGGTGCGCGCCCATGCCACCGACTCAACCCGGCTCCGCGGGTTTGGTCGGTGCGAGCGACCAACGGCCCAGGTTCACCCGCCATCGCGCGCACCGCTCCCCCTCGACCGTTCGCCAATGAGGAACCCCGCACCGCCGGCCTGACTCGGTGGCACCGCCAACCCCTACCATCCCGCGTGCTGATCCCACTCGGAACAGAACGCTCACGCAAACGGCCCGCCGCCGTCACCCCCGCCATCATCATGCTCTGCGTCGCCGTATTCCTCGCCCAGATCCTCTCCCGCCCCCCCGGCGGCGACCCCGACTCCTTCGGCTTCTTCGACGACCTCATCCTCGACCCCACGGGCCGCAAGTGGTGGACCCTCGCCACCAGCCTCTTCCTCCACGCCGACGCCTGGCACCTGGGCGGCAACATGCTCTTCCTCTGGGTCTTTGGCACCAGCGTTGAGGACAAGTTCGGGCGGTGGTGGTTCGGGCTCTTCTACCTCATGTCGGGCCTGGCCTCCAGCGGGGCCCACCTGCTCTTCAGCGACTCACCCGCCCTCGGAGCCTCCGGCGCGGTTGCCGGAGTCACCGGCGCGTTCCTGGTCCTCTTCCCCTGGACCCACATCCGCGTCCTGGTCATGTTCTTTGTCATCGGCGTCTGGTCCATCCCCGCCTGGTGGCTCATCGGCTTCGCCATCGCCCGCGACTTCATCAGCCTGGGCGCCCAGACCGGCATCGCCCACCAGGCCCACCTGGGCGGCTACCTCTTCGGAATCTCCCTCTCCATGGTCCTGCTCTGGACCAAGGCTCTGCCACGCGAACCCTGGGACCTCTTCACCATCACCCGTCAGGCCAAACGCCGCGCGGCCATGAAAGACGCCCACCGCCTCCACGAGCGCCGAATCAAAGACGCCGTGGGCGCCAAAAAACGCGGCAGGCCGACCAGCGCCGCCGACCAGCCGACGCCTCCACCCCCCGAGTTCCCCCCCGAAGTCCGCGCCGCCCGCGCTGAGGTCTCCGAGAAACTCTCCGCCTCCGACGCGGGCGCCGCCGCCCGCGCCTACCGCGGCCTGGTGGAACGCTTCCTGGCCATCCCCGGCGCCATCCTCCTCGGGCGAGGCCAGCAGCTCGCCGTCGGCAACGCGCTCTTTGGCGCGGGAGACCACCAGACCGCCGCCCGCGCCTACGACTCCTTCCTCGAAGCCTACGCCCACGACCGCGAAGCCCCGTCCGTCCGCGTCATGCTGGGCCTCATCAACGCCCGCTACCTTAACGACCCCGTCCGCGCCAAGCAGGTTCTGCTCGAAGCCCGCGGCAACGTCTCGGGCGAGCAGAAGGACCTGGTCGAGGAACTGCTCAAGGACCTGGGCTGAACCGACCGACCGCAGGAGCATCCGTGCCCACGACCGACTGGCAGTTCTGGGTGGTGTCCGCGATCGCCCTGGTCGCCGCGTGGCGCGTGGCGGTGTTCCTCCTGCGCATAGTCAAGCCCTGGTTCCGCAAGGGCAAACCGGTCCAGCGCCGCGCCAGCCTCACCATCTCCGCCAAGCCCGCCAAGTAACGTGACATCGAGTCAGCGTGCCACCGAGTCGGCGTGCCATTGAGTCAGCCCGGCTCTGCGGACTCACTCGGTGCGACCAACCTTTGCCGCGTCTCGCGCCACAGCCCCCTCGCGGGCACACGACTTCTCACCCACCGCATACGCCCTCAACAACACCCCCGTACACGCCCGCACATGCCGCTTGCCCTCGGCCGGCGTTCGCGGCCCCGCGATCCCCATCTCCATCGCCACCTGCGCCATCCCCTTCCACATGGACACCAACTGGTCCGCCGCCAGCATCGCGTCCGGCACCCGCACATGCCCCAGCTCGTGCCCCCGTCGAAGCAGAGCCGCCACCTCCTCCTGCATCCGCCGCGGCCCGTTGCGATGCACGATCGCCAGCAACTCCGGGTGCTGCTCGCGGTGCGTGATGAGCAGCCGGTGCATCGCCCGCACGCCCGGGTGGGTCAGAATCGCCATCAGCCGGTGCCCGAACGACTCCAGCGTCCGCCGGAAGTCGCCCCGGTCCGACAGATCGGGCGGCACCACCACCGGGTGCGACTCCACCCGGGCACGGACCACCCCCTCGAACAGCGCCTCCTTCGACGCGAACCGGCTGTATAGCGTCGCCTTGGAAACGCCCGCCTGCCCCGCGATGTCGTCCATCGACACGCCCTCGAATCCATCCCGCGTGAACAGCATCCACGCCGCGTCCAGGATCGAAGCCTGCTTGGCCGGGTCCTTGGGTCGCCCCCTGGCCTTGTCCTGCGCGCGTGTGGTTGAACCCGCGGGTGCCGCCGCCCGAGGCCATCGCCCTCGCCCCGCGCCCCCGGCGCGATCCACGCTCCCCACTGCCGGATTCTGCTTGACCCGCCTCGCCATGCCATTACTATACCAGACCGTTCAGTTCAGAAAAGGGCGGACGCCCCGGAATCTGTGATCCCCCCGCCGGAGACGCGCACCCATGCTCGCCATCGCACTCAAAATGCTCATCGGCGACCGCACCAAGTACCTCGCACTGGTCTTCGGCGTCGCCTTCGCCACCATCCTCATCAGCCAGCAGGGCGGCATCTTCATCGGCCTGCTCAGCCGCGCCGCCAGCGTCATCCGCGATGCCCGCGAGGTCGACCTCTGGGTCATGGACCCCGCCGTCGAAACGATCGACACCACCTACCCCATGCGCGACACCGCCCTGGCCCGCGTCCGCGGCGTCGAGGGCGTCGCCTGGGCCGTCCCCTTCTACAAGGCCAACGTCCAGATCCGCACCCGCGACGGCAAACTCTCCTCGGGACTCCTGCTGGGCGTCGACGACGTCTCCCTTGTCGGCATCCCCGATGAGTTCGTCCTCGGCTCGCCCGTCAATCTCCGCGAGCCCGACGCCATCGCCATCAACCCCTTCGGCTTCTCCCTGCTCTTCCCGGGCCAACCCCAGCAGCTCGGCGGCGAGCTCGAGCTCAACGACCGCCGCGCCGTCATCCGCGGCATCATCGACGCCTCGCCCGTCTTCTCCGGCAACGCCATCATCTACTCCCGCTACGACCAGGCCGTCGGATACACCAACACGGGCCGCAACCAGCTCACCTTCGTCGTCGCCAAAGCCGTCACCGGCCAATCCCCCGAAACCGTCGCACGCCGCATCGAAGACCGCACCGGCCTCCGCGCCCGCTCCAGCGACGAGTTCTCCGCCGACTCCATCGGGTACATCATCAAAAACACCGGCATCCCCATCAGCTTCGGCACCGTCGTCGTGCTCGGAATCGTCATCGGCATCGCGGTGGTCGCCCTCATCTTCAACCAGTTCATCCTCGAGAACCTCCGCCAGTACGCCGCCCTCAAAGCCATCGGCGTCCGAAACTTCACGCTCATCCGCATGACACTCCTCCAGGGCCTCTTCGTGGGGGCCATCGGCTACGGCATCGGGCTCGGGCTCATCTCCTACTTCTTCCACGTCGTGCCCAACAAGGTCCCCACCTTCCGGGGCTTCTACCTCCCGTGGCAGATCGCCGCGGGCGTCGCCGTCGTCTGCGCCGTCATCGTCACGCTCTCGGTGCTGCTGGGGTTGCGCCGCGTGGTGTTCCTCGATCCCGCCGTGGTGTTCAGGGTCTGATCCGTGCGCACGTCCGCCGACATCCCGGTCGCCGTGCCGCCCGCCAACGGGCCAAGGCAGGCCCACGTCTATCCCGACCAGCCCACGGGCACGCTGGCGGTTCGCTGCCGGGGCGTGGTCAAGTCCTTCGGCGCCGGGCAGACCCGCGTGGAAGTACTCCACCAGACCGACTTCGAGGCCCACGCGGGTGAGATGACCTTCCTCGTCGGCCCCTCCGGCTGCGGCAAGACCACCCTCATCTCCATCATCGGGGGCATCCTCTCCTGCGAGGCGGGCGACGTCCGCGTGCTGGGCCAGGACGTCCGCCGACTGCGCGGCCGCCGCGCCGCCGACTTCCGCCTCAAAAACCTCGGGTTCATCTTCCAGCAGTTCAACCTCCTCCCCGCGCTGACGGCGGCGGAGAACGCGGCGGTCGCGCTGATCGCCGGCGGCGAGAACTCCGGGCGGGCGATCCGCAAGGCCTCTGACCTCCTGGCGCGCCTGGGCCTGGACCGCCACCAGCGCAAGTTCCCGTCGCAGCTCTCCGGCGGGCAGCAGCAGCGCGTCGCCATCGCCCGCGCCCTGCTGCACAACCCGCGCCTGGTCATCTGCGATGAGCCGACGGCGTCGCTCGACGCCGCCACCGGGCACGTCGTCATGGAGATGCTCCGTGAGGTCGCGCTGCGGGATGGGCGCTCGGTGATCATCGTGACGCACGACAACCGCATCTTCGACTTCGCCGACCGGATCGCGCATATGTCCGACGGCGTGATGACGCGGGTGGCGGTGGTGGAGAGGGCGGGCGCGAGCCTCGGGTGAGTGTGCGTTGGGAAGGAGCGTTTCATGGCCGGTCGATCCAGAGTGCTTGGGTACGGGCTTCCGCTGGTGGGGCTTGCCGCGCTGATCGCGGGGGCGACGACGGTGATGCGCGACCAGCCGGATCGCCCGGTGGAGACGCCGGTTGTGATGCCGCCGATCTCGCCGGCGGCGGGCGGCGTGTCGAGCGCGACCGAGTTCATCGGAGCCACCGGGTCGGTCGAACCGGCGGGCCGCGAGGTCCGCGTCGGGTCGCACATGGGCGGCGTGGTGTCGCGGGTCGAGGTGCGGGTGGGCGAGACGGTGGAGCCGGGGCAGGCGCTGTTCGTGCTGGACAAGCGCGCGATGGAGTCGGCCATCGCCCAGCGGCGGGCCGACCTGGCGACGTCCCAGGCCCAGGTCGAGGAACTGCTGGCGACGATCCCGGCGGCGCGGGCGCGGGTGGAGGCGGCCCAGGCGCAGGTCGTGTCGGCACGGGCCGCGGTCGAGCGGGCCGAGGGTGACCTGAGCCGGTTCGGGGCGGAACTGGCGGACCGGGCGAACCAGTTGCGGTCGGGCGAGGCGGCAGCGGCGCTGGATGCGAGGGCGATCGCGGCCGAGTTGCTGGAGGCCAGGCGGTTCGCGGTGCGGGCGGCCGAGGCG
>CAZHKB010000131.1:0-7635 GCA_964533405.1 uncultured Phycisphaeraceae bacterium
CGAATGCACCATCGACAACTCCTTCCACATCGCCGCCGAGAAGGGCGACGCCGCCCGCGTCCAACGATTCCTCAGCCAGGGCCAGTCGCCCGCCAGCCCCGACCCCATCGGCCTGCAACCCCTCCACTACGCCTCGAACAAGGGCAAGCTCGACGTCATGCGCCTCCTCATCGACCACGGGGCCGACCCCAACGCTCAGGGCGACCAGGGCCTGGCTCCGATCCATGGCGCGGCCTACCACGGCTCGCTCGAAGCCATCTCCTTCCTCGTCGATCGCGGCGCCAACGTCAACATCCGCACCAGCAAGGGCTTTACCCCCCTCGCCATCGCACGCCTGACCAACCAGACTCTGGCCATCACCCTCCTGGAAAACCTCGGCGGCGTCGAATAAGACTCCTCGATCGACCTTTCGTTGTGCCAGACGGGCCCGACATGTGCCCTGCCCATGCCGCCGTCCCCGACCGGCTCGACGCGCCATAGTTCCACTCCCCGGCGGTCCCCGCAGGGATTGTCCATCCCGACTCGCCCGCCTAAACTCGTTTCCGATTCGTTTCCATGCCGCGGATGTGGCGAAATTGGCAGACGCGCTAGGTTCAGGTCCTAGTGGGAGTAAAATCCCTTGGAGGTTCAAGTCCTCTCATCCGCATTGCCCAACCGGAGGCACTTGGCATCGGGCACCGGGCACTCGCCCGGAGCCACCGCCAAGTGCCTCTTGCGTTGGTAGTGGCGTTGGCGTTGGGTGTTGGCGACCTCGGCCGTCGCGTGAACAACCCGCGATCTGAGCGACAGTTGCTCCGCACGGCGTGCTCAATTCCTGTCGGTTGCCCACGCCTTCTGCCCACCCGTCGCCTTCCCTGGTGCCCCGCGCTCAGCGCCCGCTGCCTGCCCGACACGTTCCCACGCTATCTTCCCCGCATGGGCGTCGTCCTCGCGGGCATCGATGAAGCTGGCTACGGCCCACTCCTGGGTCCCCTCACCGTCGCCATGAGCGTGTTCCACCTCGCGTCGTGGGACCCCGGACAGCCCGCCCCCAACCTCTGGCAACTGCTCGCGTCCGCCATCTCCAGGAAGCCCGCCGACAAACGCCAACGCATTGCCGTCGCCGACAGCAAGCAGCTCAAACTCCCCAACGACGGCGCCACACGCCACCCGCTCACCCACCTCGAGCGAGGCGTGCTCGCCTTCATGCACCAGCACCCCAGCCCGCCCGCGACCGACGCCGAGTTGTTCGCGGCCCTGGGCGCGACGCACACCGGTCGGGCGTGGTATGCCGGGGACGCCGTGCCTTTGCCGGTGTCGGACACGTCCCCCGCCGCGGGCTCGCGAGTCCCGCTGGACGCCAATGTGCTCCGAACCGCGATGGCCGCGGCTGGCGTGCAACTGCTGGCCCTGCGCTGCATCGTGATCGACGAGTGCGCGTTCAACCAGATCGTGACGGACACCGGCACCAAGGGCGAGGCGACCCTGCACGCGATCGGGCGGCACCTGCGCCACCTGCGCGACGACCTGGCGGTGCAGGAGATCGACGACCCCGTCCGCATCGTGTGCGACCGCCTGGGCGGGCGCACGACCTATGGCGAGTTGCTGGAGCGCGAGCTGCCCGGCATGTCGGCCCGAGTTACCGAGCAGACGCCCCGCGTGAGCCGCTATGAACTCGGCGAGCGATGGGTGGCCCACTTCCAGCCCCAGGCCGAGTCGGCCCACTTGCCCGTCGCGCTCGCCTCGATGACCGCCAAACTGGTGCGTGAACTGGCGATGGCCCGGTTCAACCGCTACTGGAACGCCCGGATGCCCGAACTGAAGCCCACAGCCGGGTACCGCGGCGATGCCTGGCGGTGGTTGAAGGACGCCGACAGCGTGCTGACGCCGGAGGATCGGCGGGAGATGATTCGCATCGCGTGAGCCACGCCGCCCACGCCCCCCCCACGCCGCCCGCATCGATCACACGATCGCCGTGGTGCCGCCTTGAGCGCGATCGGCCAGCAGTTCCGCCACCACGCAGCGGTGGCACTCCTCATGCACGCGCTCGAAGCACAGCAGGGCGGTGGGACTGGCCTTCATCGCCTTCGCCAGCGCGTCAAGTTCATCCCCCAGCCACGCCTGGGCGTACGCGCGGAAGTCGCGGAAGAACGACTCGGAGTCGCCCGTCGCCTTCACCCGCCCGCGCTGCGCGACCGTCGACCCAAGCCCCGCCCATGACGCGTACTCCAGCCCATGAGCCGCGCACAACCCGCGGAGCGCGTTGGCCCCAAACCCCGGCTTGCGCGACACCGGCCTCCCGCGGATGTCCGCGAGCACACGCACGCCGGCCTCCAGCAGGTCGCCGACCAACTCGTCCTGATCCCGCAGCTCGTATCCGATTGTATAAATCACCGGCCCAACCTTGGCACGCCCGCGGGGCCTGGGCACCTCAACGATCACGCGAACCAGGTGGCCAGCCTCGCGCTCGCGCCGCGCCGCCCGCGCCATCTTTGTCGAGCGCGCCTTGGCCAACTCAGCCGCCCATCGCGGGCTGGGCCCCGCGCCCCGCCATCGCCGGCAGGTACACCCTCTCGTGCCACGTGTGCCACGCCGCCAGGTCGTAGCCCATGGCGTCGGTCGACTCGCCGGTCAGGCGGCTTCCCAGCCGATTGAGCACGCGGCTGACCTGCGGCAGATAGGTCACGACCACCGCGTCATCCACGCGGAGCAGCACGCCCTCGGTCACGACCGACAACTGGGGGTCGAACGCCACCGCGCTGTCGGCCACGATCGGCGTGAGGTCGCTCACATACGAGACCTGCGTGCCGATGACGATAAACGCCAGCGCGCCGGTCCCCTCGCGGGCCTCGGCCGAGCCGCCGCGCACCTGGGCGTTGATGAGCTGCGGGATGACCTCGTAGATCGAAAGCAGATCGGCCACCTCGGCCCCCGCGACGATCTCCTCTTCGTTCTGCTTGCTCAGCGCGCCGGCGACGATGAACTTGATGGGCTCGCTCACCCCGCCCGCGGCGTCCATCCGCGCGACCAGCCGCTGACGGGCCTCGGTGCGCCACTGCGCATCCTCGCCGAACACCGACGCCCACGCCAGCGTCGTGTCCGCATCGGACTGCTGCTGGTCGGCCAGATGGTCAAGCACGGCGGCCCGCACGTCCGCCCCCGCGTTCTCGAAGACGTCGAGCATCGCCGGGAACGCGACGGGGTCGGTGAACTCGCGGAGACGGTACATGCCGATCTGGCGGGTCTCGACGTGGCGCGTGCGGAAGTAGGTCGCGTTGAGACGACGAAGTTCACGCTCCGCCTTGCGCAGCTCCCCCTGGCGGGCGCGATACAGCCGAACCGCCTCGGAGTCCTGGTCGGCCAGTTCGGCCACGACCCACGAGGGCAGGACGATCTCGGGACCCGAGCCGTCATGCACGAAAGCGTCGGGCTGAGAGAACGACTGACCAAGGGCAGAGCCCGAGAGCATCGCGGTTGCGGCGGCGGCGAGCGCACGAATCAGGACGCGTGCCATGGTGAACTCCTGAGCGGGGGCTCGTCTGGAGCCAGGTCGGGCGGCGTGGGCCTGCCCGAGCGGACGGGCGGGGCGCCCGACGCTGGTTGGACGCACGCAGGCCGGTTCGGTTCCCCACCCCGGCGTCCGCAGAATGATACGGACCAGACGGGGGTTGGATTCCGGGGAAAGGGCGAGGTGCCTCGGTGGACAGAGCCGTCCGCGCGAGCGGTCGGTCACCGCCAGACGGGCGCGGGCGGGCGGGGCGCGCCAGACGCGCCCAAACTCAATGGGGACCGCCGGACGCCGGAACTGAGGAGACCTTGCGATGAGGCTCCGGGTGCATGGGCACGCCGGAGCTCGTTGGGGGGGCCAGGGCAAGCCCCGAGCCGCCGCCGAAGTGTGGCAGGTGGCCGACCACTCGCGCGGACGGTTCCGACGGGCCGGGAGCCTCGGACCTGGCACAATCTTGCTCGACCCCCTCCGGGCTCACTCCCCTCGCCTTATTTGCGTCCTTCGCCTCCTTTGCGTCCTTTGCGTTTGAGAAGTCCCGCCTCAACCCACCAAATCGCCCCCCCTATCCTCCGTCCACCCCATGACCGACCCGAGCCTGCACATCAAGAACCTCCGCTTCAAGTACCCGGCCTCGCCCGGCTGGATCGTCGACGTGGGCGAGTTCTCGCTCGCTGCGGGTGAGCAGGTCCTGCTCACGGGTGGGTCGGGGCGGGGCAAGAGCACGCTGCTGCACCTGATCGCGGGGTTGATCGAGCCAACGCCCCACTCGGGCATCCGCGTGAAGCCGCAGACCAGGCCCGGGCTGCTGGGCCATCCGCACGTTCATTACGGCTCGGAGACGACAATCCAGGTCGCAGGCAAGAACATGGTCACGCTGCGAGGCGCGGCCCGGGACCTCCACCGCGGTCGCTCGATCGGCATGATCTTCCAGACCTTCAACCTGCTGCACGGATTCTCGGCCCACGAGAACGTGATGGCCGCGATGATGTTCAGCACGATTCCGAAGGGCGAGCACGCCACGCGGGCCACGACCCTGCTCGCGCGGCTGGGGATCGAGCGCCCGTCGGCCACGCCCGACCAGTTGTCGGTCGGCCAGCAGCAGCGGGTGGCGGTGGCCAGGGCCGTGGCGTGCGATCCGCCGCTCGTCCTGGCCGATGAGCCCACCGCGAGCCTGGACCCGGAGAACTCGGGCACGGCGATGGACCTGATCCAGTCGGTGTGCCGGGAGAAGAACGCGGCGTTGCTGTGCGTGAGCCACGACCCGGCGATGCGGGAAAGGTTCGAAAGGCGGCTGAGCTTGGATGAGTTGAAAGGGGCGTAGGCGGTGGAGTGCGTCGCGCTCGCCCCCGCCCCCTTGCGCACTCACGGCGACCGCATCATCGACTCGAACGTCCCCAGCGCCGCCGCCGAATCCGCCCCCGCGCCATCCGCAACCACCCGCTGCCGATACGACCCATCCGGCACCAGATCCCACGCGTTGCGCCGATCCGCCCGGTGCACCTCGATGATCCGCATGATCCGGCGCTTCGCCTCCACATCCTCGATCGGCACCACCGCCTCCACCCGGTCGTTCAGGTTCCGGTACATCCAGTCCGCCGACCCGATGAACAGGTCCCCCGCCAGCGGATCGCTCTGCCCCGCCGCGAAGTGATAGATCCGCGCGTGCTCCAGGAACCGCCCGATGATGCTCGTGACCGTGATGTTCTCGCTCAGCCCCGCCACACCCGCCCGCACGCAGCAGAACCCACGCACATACAGCTCCACCGGCACCCCGCCCTGCGACGCCGCGTACAGCTTGTCCGCCGTCTTCTTGTCCTCCAGCGAGTTCATCTTCGCGATGATCCGCGCGGGCCGCCCCGCCCGCGCGTTCTCAATCTCCCGATCAATCAAGCCCGCGAACGCGATGCGCAGGTGCCGCGGCGCGACCAGCAGCTTGTTGTAGACGGGCGTCTCGGCGTGCCCCGTCAGCGCGTTGAACAGCGTCACCACGTCATCACAGATATCCGCCCGCGCCGTCAACAGCCCCAGGTCCGTGTACAACTGCGCCGTCTTCGAGTGGTAGTTGCCCGTTCCCAGGTGCGCATAGCACCGCACCGCACCGCCCTCGCGTCGCACCACCAGCGAGCACTTGCAGTGCGTCTTGAGCCCCACCACGCCATACGCCACATGCACCCCGTGCTTCTCCAGCTGCCTCGCAAACCGCACATTGCGGTGCTCATCGAACCGCGCCCGCAGCTCCACCAGGCACGCCACATGCTTCCCGCTCTCCGCCGCACGGATCAATGAGTCGATAAAAGGCGAGTTCGGGCTCGTCCGATACAGCGTCTGCTTGATCGCCAGCACGTCCGGGTCACGCGCCGCCGCCGCGATGAAGTGCTCGACACTCGCCTTGAACGACTCATACGGATGGTGCACGATCAGGTCGCGCTCGCGGATCACGTCAAAGATGTTCGCATCCTTCACCGCCAATCGCGGCGGCGTGATCGGCGACCACGGCCGATGCTTCAGCGCAGGCCGATCAAGGTCCGCAACCTGATACAAATCCAGATACTCCAGCGGACCCGCACGCCGATACACGTCCGGCTCCTCGATCGCCAGCTCACGCTTGAGCACATCCAGAATATGCGGCGAAGGGTCCGGCCCAACCTCAACACGCAGCACCGGCGCGATCCGACGCTGCGCCAGCTGCGCCTCTACGGACTCCAGCAGGTCATCCACCTCCCGATCATCCTCCGGCTGGCTGTCCGCCGATCGCGTCACCCGGAACGGCATCACGTCCCGGATCTGCAACCCCGGGAACAGATCATCCAGGTTGTTGCGAATGATCTCCTCAAGGCTCACAAACCGCAGCGCCGTCTCACCCCCACCCGCCGGGCTGCTCGTCCCTCCAGACGTGCACACCGCGGACATCCCCGCCAGCTCATCAATCCTCACGAGCCGCGGCAACACATCCGGAATCTTGATCCGCGCGAAGTGACGCTCCGTATCGTCCGGCCTCGAGATCATCACGCCCAGATTCTCAGAGAGATTCGAGATGAACGGAAACCGGTGCCCCGGATCGACCGCCAGCGGCGTCAGCACCGGATACACGTTGGAACGGAACCATGTGTCCACCACCACACGCTCCGCCGCCGTCATCTCCGAATACGACAGCAGATGAATCCCCTCACTCACCAGCGCGGGCCGCAGCCGCGTTTCATAACACTCGGCCTGCTGACGCTGCAACTCCACGATCCGCGCCCGCACCGCCGTGTGCGCCTGCTGCGGCGTCGTCCCATCCGGGAACGGCGCCGAAATGCCCGCATCCATCAGCCGATTCAGCAGCCCGATCCGCTTCTGCACGAACTCATCAAGGTTGTTCGTGAAGATCGCCAGGAACCGCACCCGCTCGAGCAGCGGCACCCGCGTGTCACACGCCTGCGCCAGCACACGCGCGTTGAACTCCAGCCACGACAAGTCCCGGCTCAGATACCGCGCCGTCGCCTGCGGTGCCGCCACCGCCTGCGCGAGCGAAGCCGCCCCCACGCCCGCCGAGACCGCGCCAGACGCCGCAACCTCGCTCGTCGGCACCGGTGTCGTTGGCTTCCCTGCTGGACTGGTCCTGGTCATTGCCTTTGGTCACCGCCGTACTCGGGCCGATACGTCGCCAGGCAACCCGGAGCCTCGGTCACGCTGACCGATGCGATCCGCGCCAACGCCGCCAGCGACACACCCAGCCGCACCTCCAGCGTGTCCGCGATATGCCGCGCCACATGCTCCGCAGACGGGTTCACCCGGTCAAACGGCGCGAGATCGTTCAGATTCCGGTTGTGCCATGGCCCAACGATCTCCCGCAACGTGTGCTCCACCGTGTGAAAATCGCACAGCAGACCGTCCGCATCCAGCGTCGCCCCCGCCAGCGTCGCCGTCACATGCCAGTTGTGCCCATGAATCGGCTCACGCGCCCCGGCAATCACCAACGCGTGCGCCGCCGCGAAGTCAGCCTGCACAGTGATCTCATACACGGGGCAGAGTGTAGGTGCCTCCCCCCCGCTCTCCCCGGCTTTGCGGGCAGAGGGCAGGGTGAGGGGTCTGCCTCCTCCTCTTCAATGTGCCGTACACAACCCTATTGACAAGCCAAAACCATGCCGTACAATACCCACATGTCC
>CAZHKB010000132.1:0-7624 GCA_964533405.1 uncultured Phycisphaeraceae bacterium
GCTCGTAATTAGTTCAGTCAGATCACGCGACGCCTCCACGATCGCCCGCGCCGCCGCACCGTCCGGGGTATCCCCCAGACGCGACGCCAGCAACTGCGCCCGCCCGCACACCACCGCCAGCGGGTTGTTCATCTCGTGGGCCGCCCCGGCCGTCACCTCACCCAGTCTCGCCAGCGACTCGGCCTCGGTCAGCCTGGCCTGCGTCTCGGCCAGCGTCCTGCACGCCTCCGCCAGCTGCTCGCCAAGATGCCGCGCATCGTCCTGCCGCTCCGCCGCCAAAAGCGCCACCCCCCAGGCCGCCCGCAACGCATCCAGCACCTCGCCCAGCCGCTCAGCCACGCCCTCCGCGTTGTCAAACAACAGCAGTGCGCTCGGGTCCGTCGCCCGCCCCAGGCCGATGGCCCGAAGGCTCCACGTCTTGATCCGCCGACTCGCGTGCGAGATCACCCACGTCGCCACCGCGCCCGCCGCCGCCGGGCTTTGCGGCAGGTTCGCCAGCGCCGCCGGATCGGTGAACTCCGCGGGCGCGTCATCATCCACCAGCACGCCCGCCTCGCCGTCCGCCCCGATCTCCAAGAGCTCCCACGAAGCCCCGCCCAGCCCAAGCAGCGCGATGTACCCCTCACCCAGCAGCCCACGCGCCGACCGCCCGATGTGCGACTGCGCCTCGGCCCGCGACGCCGGCGCCCCCGCCCGCTCATGAAACAACGCGATCGCCGCCAGCGCCTCGTGCTGATGCGCCGAGGCCTTGGCCCGCTCCTCCAGCGCGCGGTTGGCCCGGCTCAGCCGCTTGTTCGCGTTCGACACCGACTGCAGCAGCAGGTCCGGCGGGTCGCTGCGATCCAGTCCGAGCACCACGCACCGATTCCCCACCGCCTCGTGCAACTTCGGCACGATCCGCTTCACACGCTCGGGGTCGAGCCCGCAGTCCCGCGCCAGCGCATCCAGCGCGGGCGGCCCATCGCAATCACCCGACCACCCGATGTGCAACTGCCGGCACGCCGCCCGCGCCACCGTCACCAGCTCGATCATCGACCGGTGCGGCACATCCGGCAGCGACGCCGCAGGCTGCGAGTGCAGCCAGATCGTGTCCGCGATGGGCGTGGGCAGCCCCCAGTGCTCGCACACCCGCTTGCCCGCCAGATGGTTGTCCATCCCGATGATCGACCGCTCCACCGGCGCCGCCGCCGACTGCCGACGCTCGCACCCCTCGATCACGCGCCGATACGCCTGCGGCAGCACGATGCTCAGCACCAGCCTTCCCAACCCGTGCAACAACCCCGCCACGAACGCCTCATCCGGCCCGATCCGCAGCCCCTTGTGCTGCTCGGCCAGCAACTCCGCCGCGCACGCCACCCCCAAGGAGTGCTGCCAGAACCCCCGCCGATCAAAGTCATAAGGCGACGCAGCCTCCTTGCGGGCCACCGAGATCATGCTCACCTTGTCGCTCTCGCGGTCCAGCAGCTCGAACACCGACACGCCCAGCACCGCCGACCGCACCGCGTCGATCCCCAGCATCACCACCGCACGCCGCACCGTCGTGATCCGCGTACCCAGCCCCTTGTCCGCCTTGCGGCACAGCCCGAGAATCCGCACCGTCAGCGCAGGATCCGACTCGATCAGCGACGCGACCTCGGAGATCTCGGCCTTGTCATCCGCCCCCAACTGCAAAATCCGCGTCGCGATCGGCGACAACGTCGGCAGCGTGTCCAGCCGCCGCAGGATCAACTCGACGTGCTGGCTCTGAGAGTGGGTGGCGTCCATGGGTGGCCTGGCAACGGTTCAAACCGCGGACACGGAGCACAAAACCTGAAGTCGCAGCCTGGCAACGTGGCAGATTGGCAAGGTGACCAGCGCGGCCCCGAGTCGCGAGGGTCCGGCGGAACACCCGCCTTCCACTCCGCCACGTTGCCACGTCCTTCTCAGACACGCCCATTGTGCCCGCCCCGCGCCGCCATCCCCAAGAGCTCCGCCATCCGTGCGATCAACTTGTCCACGTCAAACGGCTTCTTCACAAAGTCATCCGCCCCCGCGCTCATCAGCGTCTTGATCTCCTCGGGCCTCACCACGCCCGAAATGAAGATGATCTTCGTGTCCGCCATCGTCGGGTTCGAACGCACCCGCTGGCACACGATGTTCCCGTTCAAGTCCGGCAGCATGTAGTCCAGCAGAATCAGGCTCGGCTTGAACGACTCCGTCAGCAGCCCCGCGTCATACCCGCTGCTGGCCGTCTTGATGTCAAACCGCCCATCCCGCTGCACGATATCGACCAGCATCTCCAGCACCGCCTGGTCATCGTCCACGATCAGCACCCGCCGACGCTCACCCTCCAGAGGGTCCAGCGGGATGTTATTGGTCCGCATGAAACGGATCAGCTCATCCCGGGGGATACGCCTGAACTTCGAGCCCGGCACGCGGAAACCCGTCAGCCGACCCGAATCAAAGCAGCGAATGATCGTCTGCTGGCTCACCTTGCAGATGGCCGCGGCCTCGCCGGTGGTGAAGATCCGCTTGCCGGCCCATTCCGAGGGCTTGGTCGCGTTCATCGGGGGACTCCAGCCAAGACCCGACGCGGGCGGTGTGCCTTCGGGCAGGAGAGAACCGTGCCGCCACAGTGGCCGCACGCTGCGCCCCAACTACCCCCTCCTGGCAGTATCGGCCCCCAGTTCCCCCAACTTCACAGGACGGAACGGACGGGACGAAGTGCCCAGAGTTCCAAACGAGGTTCTCGGGCCGAGGTCACGCGCCTGAGTTCTGGGTGAAAGCAAGCCGAGCCCCAGACTCGGACCCTTGCCCTGAACTCCTGGTTCTCAAAGTCGCAACTCGCGCTGCGGGGGTGCGGCAAAGGAGGCGACCGGCGAAACTCGCATCCGCACCGACTCACCGGCCGCTGCCAGAAAGAGGCCCGGCAAGCCCAGGGCCGCCGCCTGCCTTGGCAAGCCCACCCCGTCAGCGAAGGACGAGGCGCTGCCGTCCGTACCATCCGAGATTGGAGGAAATCCCGAATGTCCAGCATCCAAAGTCGCTGCTTCATCAACGGTG
Organism: uncultured Phycisphaeraceae bacterium; assembly: GCA_964533405.1. GTDB lineage: Bacteria > Planctomycetota > Phycisphaerae > Phycisphaerales > UBA1924 > JACKHA01. The sequence continues at coordinate 3,043 of CAZHKB010000132.1, forward strand.
AGTTTGCTGCCGCCGACTCCGGCTCAACCTTCGACGTCACCAACCCCGCCACCGACGCCGTCATCGCCAAGGTCGCCGACTGCGGCGCGGCCGAGACCTGGCGCGCCATCGAGGCCGCCTCCGCCGCCCTGCCCGCCTGGCGAGCCGCCCCGGCCCCGGACCGCGCCAAGGCCCTGCGCAAACTCAGCGACCTCATGCTCCGCGACCAGGACCGCCTGGCCGCCCTCATGACCGCCGAGCAGGGCAAGCCGCTGGCCGAATCCCGCGGAGAGATCGCCTACGCCGCCTCCTTCCTCGAGTGGTCCGCCGGCGAGGCCGTCCGCATCTACGGCGAAACCATCCCCGCCAGCACCGCCGACAAGCGCATCCTCATCCTCCGCCAGCCCGTGGGCGTCTGCGCCGCCATCACGCCCTGGAACTTCCCCGCCGCCATGATCACCCGCAAGCTTGGCCCGGCCCTGGCCGCCGGCTGCACCATCGTCATCAAGCCGCCCGAGCAGACTCCGCTGTCGGCCCTCGCCCTTGCAGAACTCGCCGTCGAGGCCGCCATCCCCGCCGGCGTCGTCAACATCATCACCGGCGACTCCAGGACCATCGGCCGCGAAATCTTCCGCCACGAGGCCGTCCGCAAAGTCAGCTTCACCGGCTCCACCGAGGTCGGCAAGATCCTCATGGAGATGGCCGCCCAGCGCGTCGTCAAGCTCTCCCTCGAACTCGGCGGCCACGCCCCCTTCATCGTCTTCGACGACGCCGACCTCGACAAGGCCGTCGCCGGCTGCATCGCCACCAAGTTCAGGAACGCGGGGCAGACCTGCATCTGCGCCAACCGAATCCTCGTCCAGGCCGGCATCCACGACGACTTCATCCGCCTGCTCAAGGAAAAGTTCGCCGGCCTCACCGTCGGCCCCGGCACCGACGCCGGCGTCAAGATCGGCCCCCTCATCGACGACGCCGCCATCGAAAAAGCGACCGCCCACGTCGAGGACGCCCGCCTCCGCGGCGGCAAGGTCACCATGGGCGGCACACTCATCGACATCAAGGGCCACGCCAAACGCTTCTTCGCCCCCACGCTCATCGAGAACGCCGGCCCCGACATGCTCTGCTTCCGCGAAGAAACCTTCGGACCCGTCCTGCCCGTCATGAAGTTCAACGACGAGCAAGAAGCCGTCCGCGTCGCCAACGACTCGCCCTACGGCCTGGCCGCCTACTTCTACACCCGCGACGCCAGCAGACTCATCCGCGTCGCCGAGGCCCTCGACTACGGCGTCGTCGGCGCCAACGACTCCACCCCCTCCACCGCCCAGGCCCCCTTCGGCGGCATGAAAGAATCAGGCCTGGGCCGCGAGGGCGGCAAATGGGGCGTCGATGAGTACCTCGAAACCAAGTATGTCAGCTGGGGCATCTGACGCCGCGATCCATGACTCCAATCCACCTGGAACATCCATGCGACAGCCCCGCTCCCCCGCGTGCGGGGGCGGCGCCAACGAGGCTCGGCGAAGTTGGCGCAAGGGGGGGCGTATTCACACGCCATCACCATTCGCCCCCCGCCAGATCACCCAGCCCCTCGCCCCACTCCCTCATCGTTGCGCTCGCGGCAAAGGGGCGCGCGCCCGACATCCATCGCCAATCGGTGTGAGGTTCGAGAAGAAGCCGGTTCGCAGCCCCCCACAACGCCGCGCCTGATCGGCGCAAAGCGACTCCCGCCAGCGACTGGCTGCGGCTTGAGGCCGCGCGCGACGCCTCTCCCCCCACGCCCGGAAATCCCCTTGAATATCGGGGATTATCTGGTAGGCTATCGGACGCGGTCGCCCCGGTGTGGTGCGGCCGCCGATGGCCATCCAGGGAGGCAGAAACAATGAAGACTCGTGGTGTGGCGTCGTTCTGCGCGCATGGCCGTCGCGGACTTTCTGTCGTGGCAATGCTTGCCGTCACTGGTCTGGCCGCGTCGGCGAACGCCCAGGTCATCACCTGGAACGTCGGCTCAGGCGGCTGGGGCACCGCCGCAAACTGGCTCCCCGTCAACGTGCCCGATAACGTCGGCGAAGACGCGGTCCTCGGCGGCGGGGCGGCCTACACCGTCTCGCTGAGCACGGCGCCAGCCATCAGCCCGACCATCGGCGCCCTGTCGATCACCAACCCGCTCGCCCTGCTCAACATCGATGTCGGCCGCATCCTGACCCTCAACGCCAACTCCACCAACAACGGCGTGATCCAGATCAACCCCCAGGGCCAGGGCGGTACAACTCAACTGAGCGTCGGCACCGCCCTCACGCTCGGCGGGACGGGCGAGGTCCGCCTTCGCACCGGCGCCTCCAACTCCCAAATCGGCGGGACCGCGGTGCTCACCAACGGACCCTCGCACACGATCCGCGGCGTGGGGCGGATGGTCAGCGCGTTCACCAACCAGGGGCTCATCGCCGCCGATTCCTCGCTCTTTCTGGCCAGCACGAACAACTTTCAGATTATGGCCATCCCTGTCGCCAACACGGGCACGCTGAGCAGCCGCGCCGGAAGCACCCTCTTGCTCTCGGGCACCTCCATCACCCAGACAGGGGGGGCCAGGTGCTCTGCGACGGCGGCACGGTGAGCCTGATTAACGCCACGATCAACGGCGGTCAGCTCAATACGTCTGGCATCGGCAGTTTCATCGCCTCCGGCAACCCGTCGCAGCTCGTCGGCGTCACCAGCAACGCGCCGTTTGACGTGACCTCCGGCTCAGGAGTTCTCGTCTCTGGCGCCGGCCTGACCAACAACGCTCTTCTCCGGATCAACCCCACTCTGGGCGGGGGTCAGACGGTTCTTCAATTCGACGCGAGCGGATCGCTCGGCGGCACCGGCGAGGTGCGCCTGGTCACCACCGGGGGCGGCTCGGCGCTCATCGGCGCGGCCGGCGTCACCATCACCCACGCACCCACACACACCATCACCGGCGTCGGGCAGATCAGCACCCTTGGCGCGTTCATCAACCAGGGCACCATCGCACCCGGCTTCTCCGCCGGGAGCATCGGCGTCCTCTCGGGCGGGTTCACCAACGCCGCCACCGGCGTCCTGGACTTCGAGCTGGGCGGCAACGCGACCACGCAGTTCGACCGCTTCACCGGCTTTGCCAACTACACGCTGGGCGGGACGCTGGATCTGTCGTTGATCAGCCCCTACGTCCCGGTTCGCCAGGACCACGCGCGCATCATCACCGGCGCCTCGGTCACCGGTCGCTTCGCCACCGTCCTCAAGCCCACCCTCCCCGCCGGCGTGGCCCTGCGCGTCATCTACCTCCCCAACGCCGTTGAGGTCTGGTTCCACTGCCCGGCGGACCTGACGACTGGTGCGATCCCCGGCCCGCTGGGCTACGGCATCCCGAACGGGACGCTGAACAACGACGACTTCTTCTTCTACCTGTCGCTGTTCGCGGCCAACAGCCCGGATGCGGACCTGACCACGGGCGCGATCCCGGGGTCGCCGGGGTACGGCGTGGCGAACGGCGTCATCAACAACGATGACTTTTTCTTTTACCTGTCGCTGTTCGCGCAGGGGTGCTGAACCCGGGCGGGCGGATCAGAAGATGAGGGGATGAAACTCCGATTCCAAGCGACGGTCCTCTAATGATCCGGCCAACGGGAGCGGGGCCGCCTCTTGGCCCTCCCAGGTCGTTCGTGGAGCGGGGCGAGATCGAGTGTATCCGGCGTCCGTTGGTTGGGCTCGGCCTGTGGGCCTTGCTTCACCCGTGGCTCGATCCGGCGCCGCGTTGGGGCGGGCAATGGGCGTCGTTCCGCGGCCGGTGGTGTCAGACGTTTGCGTCGGCTTTCTTCGGCTTGAACATCCTGAACAGCCTGGTCAGCGGGTCGTAGAACTCGTCCACCACCCGTTCTTTGAGGGGGATGATGGCGTTGTCGGTGATGGTGATGTTTTCGGGGCAGACTTTGGTGCAGCACTTGGTGATGTTGCAGTAGCCCAGGCCGCCCTCGTCTTTGAGGTGTTCGAGGCGGTTTTCGGTGTCGAGGGGGTGCATTTCGAGGGCGGCGATGTAGACGAAGTGTCGTGGGCCGGCGAACTCGGGGTGCTTGTGGTGGTCGCGCAGGACGTGGCAGACGTCCTGGCAGAGGAAGCACTCGATGCACTTGCGAAACTCTTGGACGCGGTCGACGTCGGCCTGGTCGATCTTCCAGGTGCCATCGGGGAAGTCGGGCTTGCGTGGCTTGAAGGGCTTGATCTGCTTCTTGACGCGGTAGTTCCAGGAGACGTCGGTGACGAGGTCTTTGATATGGGGGAAGGCCTTCATGGGCTCGATGGTGACGGGCTTGGAGGTGTCGATGGTGTCCATGCGGGTCATGCACATGAGCTTGGGCTTGCCGTTGATCTCGGCGGAGCATGAGCCGCACTTGCCGGCCTTGCAGTTCCAGCGGCAGGCGAGTGTGGGGGCGGTCTCGGCCTGGATCTGGTGGACGGCGTCGAGGACGACCATGCCCTCGGTGATGTCGGTGGAGTAGTCTTTGAAGGCGGCGTTTTCGCGCTGGCCGGTCCAGATGCGGAAGGTTGTCGCGGGCATGGGGGAGTCCTAGGGGGGGAGCGGAGTTCACCACAGAGG
>CAZHKB010000133.1:0-7602 GCA_964533405.1 uncultured Phycisphaeraceae bacterium
TCCGATGCCGCGCTGGCTCACCACCACGAGGTCGGAGGAGACATGAAGCGACCGCTGCGTGTACATGGTGGACCAGAGCAAGCTGGTGGACCGCCTGGGGCAGAACCACTCGTTGGCGATCGCGATCATGTTCTTCGGGTACGCGTCGATCCGGGCGCGGCTGCGGGAGATGGGGCTGACGGGGGTGTGCCGTCGCGAGATCGATGGCAAGCCGTTCATCACCGACAACGGGAACATCATCATCGATGTGACGCTGGAGGAGGAGCGGGACATGGAGGAGCTGGCCCGCGAGCTGAACGACACGCCCGGGGTGATTGACCACGGGCTGTTTCTGCACGAGGCGGATGAGGTGCTGGTGGATCGAGACGGGGAGATCGAGCGGATCACGAGGCGGCGGGGGGCGTAGGGCTCGGTCAGAGTGGGGGTCAAAGTTGATCCCGTGCAGGCGGAGCATCGCTGCATTCTCCCTCGAACCGGCCGGGCGTCCCGCCGCCGGTTCACACCTGCGGCCTGCCCTGGATGAGCTTGTGGAGGCGGTCGATCCACTGGAAGAGCAGGGGGCTGTCGGGCAGCGTGAAGCGGAGGGCGACGCGCTGGCCGGGCACGGCGGCCCAGGCCTCGCGCTGCTCGTCGGTGGCGATTTCGGGCGCGACCTCCATGACGAAGAGGGGGCGGACGGTGCGGGTGCCGGTGTTGTCCTGGGGGTCGGTCTGGACGGTGCCGCCGGCGGCGAAGCCGAGTGCGGGGTGGCGGAGCTGGTACTGCCCGGCGGGCATCACCAGCGTGTCGGCGCCCTTCCACACGCGGAAGGGGTCGGAGAAGACCCGCATCTGGATGTCGTAGTTCTCGCGCCCGATGTCGAAGTGCCAGGCGGCCTCGTCCTGGGCGAGGTTGGCGACCACGCGGAGGTTGGTGGTGTCGACGATCTGGCAGAGCGCCTGGCCCTCCTGTGCGTAGGCGCCGATCAGGGTTGAGGGGTCCATGCCCACGACGAAGCCGTCGTGTGGGGCGCGGACGACCAGGCGCTCGAGGCGCTGGCGGAGGTAGTCGCCCTGCTGGGCGAGGGCATCGAGGCGTTGGCGGACGACGTCGGCCTGGGCGGGGCTCTGCTGGGTGGCGCGGCGGAGGAGGATCTGGTTCTCGCGGAGGGTGGCCTCCTGGAGTTCGAGGCGCGAGTGGTACTCGGGGTTCTCGAGGGTGACGATGGGGTCGCCGGCGTGGACCCACTGGCCCGGCTGGACGTGGGCGGCGGTGATGAAGCCGTCGGCGCGGCAGAACACGCCGGGATCGGTGAGGCTGACGACCACGCCCGAAGCGCGGCGTCGGTCGGGCATGGGGATCGCGCCGACCGCGACGAGCAGGACGGACGCCAGGGCGACGGTGGTGAGCACGGCGCGGGCGCGGTGCTCGGCCAGCGATTGGTGGCTGGCGAGCCAGTGGACGAACTTGCCGAGCGGGAGCACGAACCACATGACGCCGGTCCAGATGGCCAGCAGGACTCCGAGGGCGAAGAGCATGCCCAGGACGTACATGGTGATGGAGAGGAAGAGGAAGAGGCGGTAGACCATGGCCCCGATGCCGTAGGCGATGAGCGTGAAGCGTTCGCCCGGCTGGGTGGTGGGTGGCATCTCGTTCTTGAGTCGGTAGAGGTGGACCTTGGCGAGGTAGTGCAGCATCTGCTGGGAGCGCTGCATGAGGTTGGGGATCTCGAGCATGTCCGAGAGCATGTAGTACCCGTCGAACTTCATGAGCGGGTTGGCGTTGAAGAGGACGGTGGAGACGCCGGCGGTGAGCATGAGGTTGTAGGCGAGCTGGTGGATGAGTTGGCCGTCGGGCGTGTTGAGCCACACGAGCGAGGCGATGGAGGCCAGGAAGAGCTCGAAGAGCATACCGCCCGCGCCGACGGCGATGCGTTTCCACTTGCTCTCAAAGGCCCAGGCGGCCGACGCGTCGACGTAGGGGGCGGGGAGCAGGACCAGGAGCATGACGCCGAACTCGGGCACCTGACCGCCGAAGCGCTTCGTGATGACCCCGTGGCCGGTTTCGTGCCAGGCTTTGGCCAGGACGAACATGGCGAACATCCAGCCCCAGTTGGAGGGTGCGATGGCGCCCTCGACGCCACTGGCCAGGCGGTCCCAGTGCGGGAGGAGTTGGCTGCCGACGAACAGCACCAGTGCGAGCCAGGCGAGGAAGCCCCAGCGGTTGAGGGCGGGGCGGAGGATGGGCTCGATCCAGGTGAGAATGGCGTCGGGGTTGAAGAGGCGGATCCGGAAGTACATGACGCCCACGGCCTGCTGGATGACCTTCTGCTTGAGGCGGCGCTGGCCGCGCTGGAGCAGCTGCTCGGTCTCGGGGGGCACATCTCCGGAGAGGAGGTTTGACTGGTACATCTGGCTCAGGAGCTGGATGACCTCGTTCTGGGTGGGGGCAGAGTCGGCGTGGCGTTCGAGGGAGACCTTCCAGACGTCCTCGACCGAGCGGTGCCCGTCGAGCAGGCCGATGAACTCGTGGGCGATGGGGTTGAGTCGGTAGAACTGGTTGGTGGCGGGGTCGTGGACGACGTGCCAGCGTCGCCCGCGGTAGTGCTGGCGGGTGATCTGGACGTGCGGGCGCAGTCGCGGCTTCATGGCGCGGACGCGGTGCCAGAACGGGCTGAAGGTGGGGCGGTCCATGGGGGATTGGGTCAAGCGACGGAGCGAGGCAGCGACGGAGGGGAGAAGAGGGGAGGCAGGTGGCGGAGTGGCACAGTGGCAGAGTGGCAACGTGACGGAGCGCGACGGGGCGTGACGTGCGCGCGAGGGCGGGCTGTCGCGCACTCTGCCACGTCTTGCCTCCTCACCACCACAGCCACAGCCTCAGCGTGTCGCGGATGCGGCGGGTGCCGATGTCGAGCAGCGTGCGTCGGCCCGTGTTGAACTTGGCGATGCCCTCCATGCCGGGCATCATCCACTCGGTCTCCTGAGCGAGCGTGCCGCGGACCTCGAAGGCGTTGCGGCCCTCGTCGGCCTTGGAGAGGGGGACGATCTGGTCGACGGAGAAGTCGAGGTAGCGGGCGGGGAAGGCCTTGGTGGCGATCTGGCCCGTCTGCTGGGAGCGGACCAGGGCGATGTCGGTGTCGTCGACGCGGGCGAGCACGAGCATGTCGTTGAGGGTGGCGACCTCGAAGAGGGCGTCTCCGAGCTTGAGGCTGGAGCCCACGCGGTCGCGGGGGTCGCCCGAGAGGATGGTGCCGTCGATCGGGGCGCGGATGACGGACTGCTCGATGCGGCGGTCGAGAAGGGCGATGCGGGCGCGGGCCTGGTCGGCCTGGGAGCGGGCCTGGTCGCTCTCGGCCATCTTGCCCTGGCGCAGGAGGTCGTCGGCGCGGGTCTGGGCCTCGGCCCGCTGGCCCTCGGCGTCGAGGCGGGACAGGGCGAGTTCGGTGGTTTCGAGGGTGGCAAGGACCTGGCCCGCCGTGACCTTGGCGCCGGGGCGGATCCCCTGGGCGACCTCGGTGAGGATGGCCTCGAACGGGGCCGAGACAACGTGGCGCTCGCGTGGCTGGATCGTCATGGGTGAGGTGATGCGGTACTCGACCCTCACAAAGGTGACGGTGATGAGGGCGGCCAGCAGCAGGATGCCCGCGAGCTTCCAGGCCGTGTGCCGCGGGCCGACGAACCACGATCCGGCTTTGAGGCTGGACGCGGCGGCGCGGATGGCGAGCGGGCGGTCATCACTGCGGCGGACGCGCAGGACGGGGGAGACCAGGTCGAGTGCGGATTGCAGAAGTTCGACCGTGGAGATGTCGATGGGGCCGTCGGTGGTGGTTTCGAGGGTGAGTACGCCGAGCATTTCTTCGTCGGCGCGGAGCGGGAGGGACGCGGCCTTGAGGCGGGCGTCGGAGGAGCAGAGTTCGCGGTGCTCGTGGGTGATGGCCTGGGCAAGCAGGACGTCGGCGTCCTGGTTGCTGCTGCCGGCGGGCGGAGACTCGGGGGGCGGGGGATAGACGACGGCCTGTTCCTGGTCGAGGCACTCTTCCATCGCGCCGCGGAGCTTCTTGACCATCGCCAGGCGCTGATCGATGTGCTCGGTGTCGGACAGGGCGATGACCTTGATGACCGAGGAGCCGGCCTTGCCGCCGCGAAGTCCCTTGACCCAGCCGATGGCGACGCGATCAACACCCAGCTGGCGCTGCAGGTCGTTGGCCAGCTGGAAGGACGCGCCCTTGAAGGAGGGCGCGGAGTTGATGGAGCCGATGAGGCGGGCGGCCATGTCGAGGGCCTGGGTGGAGATGCGGGTGCGGGCCAGGACCTTGCGGGTCGCGTGGGCGTGGGCGTACCCCGCGAGGACCTCGATCAGGGCGATGGTGGTTTGCAGGGCCTGCTTCGAGCGGTGGTCGAGCAGGAAGGTCATGACGACGGTGGGCTGGCCGGTGGGGGCGGTGGTGCCGGCCTCGTGCAGGGGGACGGGGACCGCCACGAGGTAGCCCTTGGGCGAGCCGTCGTAGAAGGCGGTTTCGTTGTCGAAGCCTTGGACCTCGATGCGTCCGGTGGAGGCGGCGGAGCGTGCGGCGGACTTGGCGTCGGTCTCAGACTCGATCGCGCCGGGGGCGTTGGGGCCGCCGGCGGCGGAGGCGGCCCGGTTGGCGTCGGCGGGCCAGACGGTGAGGATGCGCGGCTCGGCGATGGCGGCGTCTTCGGAGTCTGCGCCGGTGCCAACCGCCATGAGGACACCCTGGCGTGCGCCCGCGACTTGGGCGACCACCGAGAGCAGACGCGCCAGGAAAGTGCGGTCATCGGGCGCGACGGCGGAGAGTTCCGCGACGACGCGCTGCCAGGCGGGGGCTCGGAGTTGTTGGAGGTCGATCATCGACCGGGGTTCTCCCCTCCCCCGCGTGCGGGAGAGGTGTCGGCAAGGCTCTGCGAGACGACGGAAGGGGCAGGCGGAACTTCCGCCGCATCGGAAGCGGCGAGGTGGCCACCGATCGCGGCTTTGAGCGATCGGTGCTCTTGGGCACGCGGGGAGTCAGGGCTCGACCTCGCCAAGCCTCGGTCGATGGCGGGGTCGGAGACCCCACCCCCCTGCTGGCCCGCGGCGACGATCCGGGACATCCACTCCGCGCTCGGCTCGGTGTAGCGGACCCAGGCGGCCAGGCCCGACGGGAAAGCGGCGGTGTTGGCGACCGAGACGCGGACGGTGTGCTTGCCGGAGGCGAAGTCCGCGGTGGGGGAGATATAGATGATGGTGCCGCGAACGACGACGGGCTGGTCGCCCACGTCGATCAGGGCCCAGGCGGAGGAGCCGGGGTGCAGGCCCTGCACGCCCACCGTCTGCGGCGAGGTCGGCACGTCCATCCAGATCTCGGAGAGATCGACGACGCGGACGACGGGGTCGGTCTCGCGGACGGCGTCGCCCAGGTCGACGTTGACGACGTCGACGATGCCGTCGAAGGGGGCGACCAAGCGGAAGCGATCAACGCGGGCCTGGGTGAGTTCCGCGAGGTACTTTTCCTGCTGCTGGCTCCACCGGGCGATCTGGACATCGACCCGGGCGGTGACCATGGCCAGACGCGAGCGGTCGAGCTCGAGCTGGTTGGCGCCGCCGCCGGTGAAGGATTCCTGGGTGCGATTGTGCTCAATCTCAGCCAGGTCGGCGGCGGCCTGGGCCCGCTCGATCTGGAGCAGGCTGTCGGCGCGGTGGGCCTGCTGGACCAGGCGCGACATCTCCTCGCGGTCATCGCCGCGGACGAGGAGTTGGCCTGCGGCGACGCGGTCGCCGGCGCGGCACGCCACTTCCATGACCTGGGTCGAGAGGGTGAATCCCATCGCGGCGTCCTGGCGGGGCTTGGTGAAGACGAACTCGCCGGCGAACGAGGTGCCCCACTGGTCGCGGGAGGCGCGGATCGGGGCGGGTGGGCGCGCGGCATCGGGCTGAGCGCTGGAGTGGGCCGGGGCGATGGTGGACAGATACAGGCCCATGCCCGTCAGGCCCAGCAGCGCCAGGCCCGAACTGGATCGGGTACGCATAGGTGTTCCCCACGACCCGGCGTATGCCTCTTGGGGAGAAGCATGTCGCGGCGGGTCGGTCCGGCGGCTTGGCCGCGGATGCGGCTGGCGGCCTCGGGGGGAGTATACGGCGGTTGGGGGTGGTGGATGCTTGGAGGAGTGGCTCGACCGTCAGGGAGGGCTTTGGCTTGGCCCGGGGCAACCGGGAGCGGGCGCCCTCTCTCACGGCCGGGCTGCCGAACCGGGGCCGGCGTGCAACGCGCCCGCACGGCGCGAACTATACCCTAATCTTTGCCCCCAGTCGGCGTCTTTCCGCGGTCAGCCCCTCTACCATCCGCCTCAACTTGTCCGCCCTTTCCGCGCATGGATGCCCGCGGCGAGGGCGGGCCCGGAGCATCGCATGTCCGCAGCGCCATCGGTCGTCAAAAACCCCCCCGCCGTCGCCACCACCTCGCCCGCCGCTGCTTCTCTGGCGATCAACGGGGGGGCGCCGGTTTCGCCCACGCAAGTGCCCTTCATGTCGGTGGGGCTGAGCGAGGCGGATATCGCGGCGGCGACCGCGGTGCTCAAGTCGGGGATGCTGCGGGCCGCCAAGAGGTGCGCGGAACTGGAGACGCGGTTCGCGGGGATGACCGACGCCAAGCACGGGCTGACCTGCGCGAACGGGACGTGCGCGCTGCAGCTCGCGTACGGCGCGCTGGTCACGCCCGGGGACCATGTGCTGGTGCCGGCGTGGACGTACATCGCCACGGTGAGCATGGTGGTGGCGGCGGGGTGCGTGCCGATCTTCTGCGATGCGCTTCCCGACACCTATCAGTTCGACGTGCGGGACGCCGAGAAGCGGATCACGCCCAAGACGACCGCCATCGCCTGCACGCACCTGTACGGCATGCCTGTGGATATCGGCGCCGTCGAGGACCTGGCCAAGCGCAAGGGCCTGCGGGTGATCTACGACGCGGCCCAGTCGCACCTGGCGACTTATAACAATGGCGGAGGCGTCAAGGGCATTGGCGCGTTCGGCGATGCGGTGACCTACTCGTTCTATGCCACCAAGAACCTGGGCACGGGCGAGGGTGGGCTGGTCACGACCAACGACGACAAGGTCAAGCGGCAGATGGAACTTCTGCGCTCGCACGGCGAGACCGACAAGTACCTGCACGAGCAGGTGGGGTTCAACTACCGGATGAACGACATCACGGGCGCGATCGGATGCTCGAAACTCGACCGCCTGCAGGGCGAGACCGACCAGCGGCGCAAGAACGCGTCCCGGTACGACGCGATGATCGCGGAGATTCCGGGGCTGAAGGCGCCGGGGCGGACGCGCGGGGCCGACGGCGCGTGGCACCTGTACACGGTGCAGATGGACTTGGCGAAGTTCACCTGCACACGTGATGAGTTTTGCAAGGCGCTGGGGGCCGAGGGCGTGCCGACGGCGACGCACTATCCGCGGAGCGTGACGCGGCAGCCGGCGTTCAAGGATGTGGTGCGGGATCACCCGCCGGTGGCCGATGGGCTGGCAAGCCGTGTGTTCTGCCTGCCGATGCACCACAACCTGACGGAGGAGCATTTTCGGGTGGTGGGCGAGGCGGTGGGGAAGGTGGCGGGGGGGTGGCGGAGG
>CAZHKB010000134.1:0-7506 GCA_964533405.1 uncultured Phycisphaeraceae bacterium
GGTGACGGTGAAAGTGCCGATGATCGAGCCGGCGCTGGAGCCCGTGGCGGCGGCGATGGAGTCGCCCTCATCGGTCAGGACGTTGAAGGCCGGGATGATGGTGGAGCCCGAGGCGCGGGCGACGGTGATCTCCATGGTCCCGCTGGCGGACGCAACGAAGGTGAAGAAGTCGGTGTCGCGGGTCAGGCCGCGGTTGGTGATCGCGCCGGCGTACTGGGTTCCATTGCCGGCGGTGAAGGTGTTGGCGTCGAGGGAGCCGTCGGGCTGGATGAACAGAACGGTGGCCTGCTCGGCGACGGCGGAGAAGGCGGGGATGCCGTTGGTGAGCGGGTCGAGGAAGTCGATGTGGTCGTCGCCCTGCGCGAGCTGGGTCGGCCCGGGCGGACCCAGTGAGCTCTTGGGCATGGAGTTGACGAGCATCTGGTAGGAGCCGGTGGCGTACCGCCAGTCGACGTACTGGTTGGTGAGCAGGCCGGTGGCGGTGCCGTCGCTGGTGGCATAGACGCGGTCGTCGACGTTCTGCGGCGTGGCATCCTCGTAGCGCTGCGCACTCTCGACAATGACGTAGTAGACCTCGCCCTCGTCGACGTTGAAGGTCACGGCGGGGTCGCGGCGCTGGAAGATGAAGTTGCCCAGGGAGCCGAAGGACTGGGTCTGGCTGTCGCCCCGGATGGCGGAGTTGTCGTCGTTGAAGGCGATCTGCTCGAAGTCGGCGTTGTAGATGCGGACGCTGGCGTCCAGGAGCGAGTCGTACACGTCGCGTCCGTCGGGGATCTCGGAGAACTCGTCGTACTCGGCGTCGTCCTCGGGCAGTCCGGTCTGCGGGTCGGTGGTGCGCTCGAGGCCGTTGGCGATGCGCTCCATGAAGGTGTTGGTGAGGTTGGTGGTGTTGATGCGGATCTCGGTGGTGCCGGTGGCGGTGGCCCGGAAGGAGTAGGTGTCCTTGTCATCGATGCGCTCGATGCCGGCCAGGCCGGTCTCGCGCAGGACGGTGGCGCCGCCGTAGGGCGGGATGGTCGCCGAGGGGGTGGCGGGGCCATAGATGTTGGCGGAGTTGGCGCTCAGAGCGGGCGGGCCCGGGATGGCGTTGGCGCTGCCGTAGAAGAAGAGCCGCTCGACATGCCCGCTGAGGTCGAAGAGTCCGTTGTCGCCAAAGGCGGTGGCGCTGTCGCCCGCGAAGGAGGTGCTGAAGAGCAGTTCACCGACGAAGCCCGAGTTGAAATCGGCCTCGCCGGGCTCGCGTCCGTACAGCTCGTTGATCAGCGAGATCTGCTCATCGCGGAGGATCGAGTTGTTGGGATCGCTCTCGTTTGGCATGGCGTCGGCGACGACCAGGACCTCGTAGGTGCCGGTGCCGATGCCCGTGACCTCGAGGAAGAGCGGCTCGCCGCCCCATGCCGCGATGGTGTTGGCGTCGCCCAGCGTGGGCACGCCGTTGGTGTACTGGATCGGATCGCCCAGCACGAAGGACAGCTCGGGCGGGAACGCGGCGGGATCGAGGAACCCGGCGAGCCAGCCGGCCTGCTCCCACTGGGTAAAGGGGGCGGCCTGGAGGACGGTGTTGCTGGTGGCGATGGGGCCGGCGTTGGGATCGGCGCGGAGCACGTTGGACCGGAAGACGTTGAGCGTGGGCGTCAGGGTGCCGTCGATGTTGCCGCGGATGAGAACCTGCAGGCGCATCGCGGGCAGGATCCCGGGCTCCCAGCGGGCGGGGATGAACGGCTCGCCGGTCGCCGGATTGAGCTGGACATGACCCGCAAACTGTCCCCACATGTCGATCTGCGGGGTGATCTGGAAAACGTCCGAGTCGCCATTGCCGAAGACACGCCCGCGGGAGTAGCCCAGCACGACCTGGCTGTGGTCGTTCATGGGCTCGACGCCGGGAGGGTGATAGCCGACGGGGAGCAGCCCGTTGCCGAACGCGCCGAGCTGACCGGGCTGGAGCACGGCCGGGTTGACGAACTGGATCGGCGTCGCGTGCGTCCAGTCGCCGCGATTGGCGTGGTCGTCCAGCGGGAAGCCGGTGCCGGGGTCGGGAACCGCGGTCAGGTTCTCGATGTTCAGCCTGAACGGGCCCGCCGAGGGGCTGTCGAACCCGTCGACCAGGATGAAGTACTTGAGCCCACCCACCAGTTCGGCGTCGATCTGCGGGCTGAGGCCGAACGTGTCGTCGTTGAACTCGATCACCTGACCGTCGGCCGAGAGCAGCGTCATCGCGGGGTCCGGGAAGGGCTGCGAGTTGAACGCGGCCATCACCGTGGTGCCCGATGAGAGCGTCGTGAACACATACAGGCCCGGGAACGCCACGCCGTCGAGAACCTGCGTGCCCGAGAAGACGCGCGTGACCGGGTCGAGCGGGGTGGACGTGGCCGCGGCGTCGAGCACGAGCGAGAAGCCGCCCGTGGACGCGCGGAAGGCCGGGTCGCCGATCTCGTCGGAGCGGATGCGGACGAACAGGGTGACGCCCCGCCCGCCCTTGACCAGCGCGAAGGCGTTGGTCGAGTTGCCCGAGGTGGAGTCGCTGGTGACCGGATTGCCAACCGCGTCGTAGATGTCCAGGTGCGTGTCGAGGTCGAGCGCGTCGGCGAAGCCGACGATCGTGACCAGGCTGTCAAAGCCGGCGGCGTCCGGGATGTCCACGCGGAAGACCTGGTCCTCGCCAAGGCGGGTGAGCGAGCCGTCGCCCGTGCCGCCGGTCACCTGGCCCGTGCTGGTGTCCAGCGTGATCTCGCTGGTCTCGACGTCGGCGAAGAGCGTGAACGCGCCGGTGCCGAACGAGGCGTTGGCGCGGTCGGACAGGACGCGGAGGTAGTACGTCCCGGCGTCGGCCAGGAAACCCACCCAGCCGTCGGTCGGGGTCACCGTGACCGAGCCGGTCAGCGTGCCGTTGCCCGAAGCCACCGCGATCTGCTCGCCGTCGGAGTTGTAGACCGCCAGCTTCGTGTTCAGGTTGGTCTCGGTGCCGCCGAAGTCGGTGGCCAGCGTGTCGGCCAGGAGCGAGATGAAGTCCTGGGCGCCCACGTCGAGGCGGAACACGTCGTCATCGGTCGGGCGGACGATCGCCCCCGTGGCGTCGCCCGTGCCGGTCGAGGCGTCCACCACGGTCGAGGTCACGTCGGCCCGGACGGTGTAGTTGCCCACGGCCTTCGTGCCGGTCGCCAGGTTGGAGCGGACCTGGACGTAGTACGTCCCGGCGGGGGCGAAGAAGCCCACCCAGCCGTCCGTCACGCGGGTGGGTGAGAGATCGTTCCCGTTTCCGGTGAACAGCTCGCTGCCGCCGGTCGAGAAGATCCGCACCATCGAGTCGAGGCTCGAGACGGTGTCATTGAGGGTGTCGATCTGGATGGTCACGAAGTCGTCGGCCAGCGTCGTGAACTGGAACATGTCGTCGTCGTTGTTGGAGTTGATCCGCCCGATCGCCTCCCCCTGGCCCGAGGAGACGTCGATCACCGTCGGGTCGAGGTTGGCCGGCCCGAAGACCTGGTTGAAAGACGGGTGGTCGACCGCGAGCAGCACGCGGCCTTCCAGGGCCTCGATCTGGGCCGCCGCCAGCGACGACGCCTCACCGGCGATGCCCGCCAGCCCGGCGGGCGAGTTGCGGGCCGCATGGCGGACCCTCTGGGACCGACCGCTCGCGACCAGACGACGATTGCGCCAGAACGAACGAATGTGGCTCATCGGATGCCATCCTTTTCTGAGAGTCCCAGCCCTCGCCGATCCACCGTCCCGCCTGCGGGACGCGATGCGAACTGCGTGTTGCCCGACCAACTCGCCGCGCCGCCCTTTCGGGCCGGCGACGAAACCACTGCCTGACTCGCCAACGGCAACTCCGTCGGCTGCCCCACCGCGCTTCCGCCCTTCCGTGGCGGCGGCGGGGCGAAACCCTCACCGTCAATCCTGGTCCCGCTCTGGCCCGCCTCCGTGCATCCGGCCGAGCGTGTCGGCGGATGACAGGATCCCGCCCACGTTGGCGGAATACGGCGGACTGGCTCCCCCATGCTGGTGGCGAGAACCGGGTGTGCCCCATTCGAGCGACCCGCTGGCGGGCTCTCGCGTCTCCCGCGGTCGCTGACCCCCTTGCCCCGCGTGCCCTCTGCGGGCTTCCACGCGAGGGAGAGTCTAACCGGGCCGACCGCTGGCCGCCAGCCACCCCCCGTGGTCTGCTTGAGTGCCCGGTGGTCTGCCTCAACCCATTCGTCACCTCCTTGGAATCGTTCTTGGAATCGTTGACCTTGGGATCACCCGTCGGCTTGGTCGCTCGGAGAGTGGGTGCCATGCCGCCACGCCAAGCCCTGGGGCTCCCACGACGTTCCTTCAAAAGTTGACCGTTCCCGCGTCGAAGAACCTGCGCCGCTCAGCGCCATGAGGTGGATCGACGAACATCTGGAACAGCCCTGAGCACCCGATGACTCGCCGCAACCCGTTCAATCGCAGGGATTTACGATTGCCAGGCCGCCGCTGTCCCCGCCGTTGCAGCAGGGACGCCATCCCGCGCTCCGCAGCCCTCTATTCGCCGGTTCCCGTCGCCGGGTTGCGGCCCAAGAGCACCATTCGACCTAGTCTACCCGATTCATCGGGTGCAATGCAACCCATTTGGACACAGATTCGGGGGGTCAATGCAAGCCGGGACCAGCGGCGCACAGATTTGTGCCAACGGGTGCCCGGATCAACCCGGCTTCATGGCGTGGCGAACGGCCTCCTCGGCCAGGATGTCCGCGGCGTCGTAAATCGGGAGGCCCGCGTTCTCAGGCGTCACCAGCAGGGGCGCCTCGCTGCACCCCAGGATCACGCCCTCGCACCCCCGACGGGCCAGATTCTGGATCACCCCCAGCACCGCCCGCTGTGACTCGGGGCGGATCGTGCCGTAGATCAGTTCGCCGAAGATGATCTCGTCCAGCAGGTCGGCCTCGCGAGAATCCGGGGCGGTCACATGGATCCCCCGGATCCCCAGCAGCGTCTGGTAGGTCGAGCCGGTTGTAACCATCCGTGTGCCGATCAGCCCCACCTTGGTGCGCTTGTCGGCCTGGATGCGGGTGCCCACCAGATCGGGCATCGCCAGCCAGGGGATGGGGGAGCCGACCTCGGCCAAGTGGATGCCGTGCTGGACGGCGTTGTCTGGCGAGATCGCGAACGCGGCCCCGCAGCGGGACAGGAACTCGGCGGACTTGCGCAGCAGGCGGCCCACGGTGTGCCAGTCGTCGCCCCGGATGGCGTCGATGTAGAGCGCCAATGGCTCGTTATGGATGGAGATGGCCGGGTGCTCGTGCGGCGGGAGCAGGCGGGAGGCCTGGCGGGAAATCTGTCGATAAAACAGCGCGGCACCCTCGGGACTGGCCGCCACGATCCCGATGTGCCTGGCCAATCCCAACTCCCTTCGGATCACCACTGCCCCACCGCCCGGATTGCCCGGCGGGCGCGACGGAGCATGGTCGCGTGAAACCGGTCCCGCGTCAACAGGCTCCCTCCCCCCACTTCGGTGACGCGGAATGGGGGGAGGCCGGCTGGGGTGGGCGTGTCGTGCGACCAGACAAGCAGCCCAACAATCCCGCATGAACCAGCCTTCCCTCGACCCGTTCGACGTGCTGGGCCTGCCGGCCAGGTTCGATCTGACAGTCGATCAGATCCAACGGGCGTACCTCGCGCGGGCGCGTCGGCTGCATCCTGACTTGGCCGAGGGCGGCGAGTCCGCGGACGCGGCGGCCCAGGCGGGCACGGCCGAACTCAACCGAGCGGTCCGTGTGCTGCGGGATGCCGAGTCGCGGGCGGGGGCTCTGCTGGCGCGGCTTGGCGGGCCGGCCAAGGAGGCAGACAAGTCGCTGCCGGCCGGGTTCCTGGCATCGATGCTCGAGACGCGGATGGAGATTGAGGCGGCGCGGGAAGACCCGGCGGCGCGGGCCGGGTGGGAGGCGTGGGCGCGGGAGCAGCGGGCGGGGTATGCCGCGCGGTGCGGCGAGTTGTTCGGCGCGCTGGATGATCCGGGGGGCGAGACGGGTCGGCGCGAGATCAGACAGACGCTCAACGCGTGGCGATACATCGAGAGGCTGATCGAGCAGTTGGACCCGGCGTATGACCCGGCGCGGGCGGATTTCGGGACAGAGCCGCGGGCGTGAGCACGCGAGGCTCCCAGCGTGTGGCATGGTTGCTGCTCCGCGCAGCCAAGACGATCCGACACGGACGCGTGGGTCGGTTGTCGAGCATGGCTCCGTAGAGCCGGGACCAGGCCGCCCGCCCCAGCGCCCGAACCATGCCAACCGCCGGAGCGATGTCACGGAAAACCACCCTGTTCAGGGGTCTGGAACGTCCCGCGCCGAGTTATGAGTTGGGTCCGCTTGTGGTCGGTGGGCGCGCGATCTGATGATGGAATCCCGCCCGCGGCATGGAGTTGCGCGGGATCGCTCGCGCGGGCGCGAGTTGTTACAACCGACGCGGCCCCGCATGGGGGCGGGTCCGATAGCGGGTGGATCGGGTTGAGCGCAAAGGACGCAAAGGACGCAAAGGACGCAAAGGACGCGACGGGCGCGACGCGGAGGGCGCGAAGGAGAGCGCGGCGTGGGGGTTTTCACCAACGATGCACTTGGCCGCCTTCGCATCTCTTGACGGCCTTGGCGTCACTTCGCGACCGTTGCGTTGAGAAGGGCACGCCGAGCGCGGTCGATTCAGCCCGGGCGCGGCTTGGCTGAACTCCGGCTCACGGTGTCGCGCCGGCGGGGCGTGACGCCTTCAATAGGGCATGGCACCGCCCAACACTCCATCTGGCAGTCCGATGCGTCCGTGGTTGGTGGCCGCGTGGCCCGGCATGGGGAACGTGGCGGTGATCGCCGCCAACGTGCTGATCAACGAACTGGGGCTGGAACCCGTGCTGGCGATCGGGCCGGCGGGGTTCTTTGACATCGCCGAGGTGCATGTGCGCGACGGCGTGATCGAGAAGCCCCGCATGCCGCGGAGCGTGCTGCATCGCGGCAAGGACCCGGCGACGGGACGTGATTTGCTGGTGTTCACGGCCGAGGCCCAGCCGACGTACAACCTGTGGGCGTATGCCAATGGGCTGCTGGACAAGGCGGCCCAGTTCGATGTCGAGCGGGTGTTCACGTTCGCGTCGATGGCGTCGACGGTGCATCCGACCGAGACGCCCAAGGTTCACGGGGCGGCCACGACCAAGGAGCTGGTCGAGGAGCTGGAGCGGGCGGGGGTGACGCCGGTGGAGGCCGGGCAGATCGGCGGGCTCAATGGCGTGCTGCTGGGGGCGGCCAGTGAGCGGGGGATTCCGGGGCTGAGCCTGCTGGGCGAGATCCCGTTCTACGCGGCCAACCTGCCCAACCCGAAGGCGTCGCGGGTGGTGCTGAGCGTGTTCAGCGTGATGGCGGGGCTGGACGTGTCGCTGGCGGATCTGGATGCGCAGGGGAAGAAGTTCGAGGGGCCGTTGACGCAGTTCTTCGAGCGGCTGCGGTCGCAGGCGCAGGAAGAGGCGGCGGATGTTGTGGCGGGCGTGGTGCTGGCGTTTCTGGC
>CAZHKB010000135.1:0-7497 GCA_964533405.1 uncultured Phycisphaeraceae bacterium
ACGGTGGCGATGGACGCCAACGCCTTGACCAGGCCCACGCGCAGCGGGATCCGCCCGTTGCTCTTGATCAGCGCCTTCATGACGTTCGGCACCCCGTGCCCCCGCGCCTCCCGGGCCCCGAAGTACGTCAGCAGCCCCGTCACCAGCGCCCCCGCCATCGGCAGCGCGGGCATCAGCCAGAGCGGCATCGCCCGCTGGGCCTCGAACGTCTTGTGCTCCAGCCCATGCAGCGCCCACGCGAACCCCATCGCCGCCAGCGCGGTCACGCTCCCGATGATCGCCCCGATCACGATCAGGTACCAGTCCTGCTCAAAACCCAGCCGCGCCGCCGCGTGACGCAGCATCCGGCGCAGGTCCAGCGTCCGCGGCGCTTTGGTCGTGTCGGCGTCAGACATCACGGCTCCGGGACGGGGGATCGCCCACTATACACGCGAGCACGCGAATCGGCAGCCGCCGGTGGCACGCTCGCCGCTCGGAGCAAGCATTCTCGCCGCTCGATTCACCGGCTCGGTCCCAATCCGACGGGGTGGCATGGTTGCCGCTGGGTGCAGCCATGCGAGACACCCAGTGCGTCAAGCCCGCCCCCCCGCGCGAGGAGCCAGACACACATCCCTACGATGCCTCAATGCCTGAGCGACCACGCGGTGTCACCAACTCGATCTCTCGCAAGGCCGCCCTCCCCAACGCCCTCACCATGGCCCGGATCCTGCTTTCGGCCCTTTGCTTCGTGGGCCTGATCGTCGAGCCACGCATCACCGGCAGCGACCCCAACCCCTCCTTCCACGCCTCACCTTGGCTCATCGCCTCCCTGGTCCTCTTCGTCCTCGCCGCCGCCACCGACTTCCTCGACGGCCACCTCGCCCGAAAGTGGAACGTCGTCTCCCGCTTCGGCCGCGTCATGGACCCCTTCGCGGACAAAATGCTCATCCTCGGAACCTTCGTCCTCCTCGCCCACCCGCGATTCTGGGCCGGGATGCACGTTCCCCTGCCCACGCCCCTAGGAGTTCTCGAACTCGCCGGCGTGCAAGGCTGGATGGTCGTCCTCATCCTCGCCCGCGAACTCCTCGTCACCTCCCTCCGCGGCGTCTATGAGAGCGACGGCGTCGACTTCTCCGCCACCATGTCCGGCAAAGTCAAAATGGTCCTCCAGTGCGTCTGCGCCCCCCTCGCCATGCTCGTCCTCGTGACCCACGACTCCACCGTCCCCCGCGGCATCGCCGCCGCACTCGCCGCCGTCATCTGGGCCACCGTCCTCTTCAGCGTCATCAGCGGCCTGCCCTACGCGCTGAGGGCAATGCGGGCCGAGCGGGGAACCAAGGCCTGAGGGCTGGGCCTCGACTGGTGCATCCTGGTCCTGCGTCCTAAGACCCCAAGGTTGGGCCCGCCGACGATCGCCCGCCCACCGCCAGCCCGACCATCAAGACCCGCGACGGACACCCCCCTTACACTCCGCCCCCATGCGCCGACACCTGCTCACCTCCCGCCTCATCACCACCTTCGGCCTCGGACACCTCCGCCCCGCCAGCGGCACCTGGGGCTCTCTGCCACCAGTGCTATGGGCCGCCTCGCTTGTGCTCCTCAAAGGACTCACCCACCTGCACACCCCGATCGAGTGGGTCTACCACGTCACACTCTGGGGGACATTCCTGGTCTTCTCCTGGGCGGTCATCGCCGGCGGCGATCGCGCCGAGGCGGTTTTCGGACCCGACCCCCACGAGGTCGTCGCAGATGAGACTGCGGGTCAATGCCTGCCGCTCTTGTTCATTCCTCCGGCGTTCATGGTGGGTCCGTGGTGGATGGCCGGGCTGGGCATTGCCTTGGCGTTCGTGTTGTTCCGCGTCGCCGACATCCTTAAGCCTTGGCCTTGCAATAGTTTGCAGCGCGTGCCCGGCGGCTGGGGCGTCCTGCTCGATGATCTCGTCGCCGGTGGGTATTCGGTGGGCGGATTGTGGGTTGTCGCGCTGCTGATCTGACGCCCGACAAACGCCCGGAACTCGTGGCCCGTGTTCAGACATGCCTGCGAATGAACAGAGCGCAAAGCCACGCACTTCGAGAGCGCGCGGCCCATGTTGCGTGATACGCTGATCGCCCCGGCGTCCGCGCCGGGAGCAAGGGGGATTTATGAAGAAGATGATGGGTCTGCTCGCGCTCGGGCTCGTGGCCGGGGCCACGATGTCGGCGTCCGCACAGAACGTGGTCGCGCCCAACGCCAACGCCGGCGCGTCGGGAACGAACGGGCTGAACACGCTGATCCGCAACGCGGCCAACCCGCGGACGTACCAGCTGCGCGTGCCCACGTCGCAGCTGAACGCGATCCCGGAGGGCTCGCTGATCGACGCGATCACGTTCCGATTCGACCAGACGGGCGCGAACCCGGCGACGTGGCCCCCGGCGGGCGGCGCGACCTGGGTCAACTACGACATCACGCTCAGCGAGGACGCGACCAACGGCGGCGTGCTGTCCACGACCTTCGCAAGCAACCAGCTCAACCCGGTCGAGGTCCGCAGCGGGGCGCTGACCATCCCGGCGGGTTCGTTCACGAGCGGGTCGAGCCCCAACGACTGGGGCTTCCAGATCGTGTTCGACGAGGCGTACGAGTACTCGGGCGGCCCGCTGATCATCACGATCACGCACACCGGCAGCAACCAGGTGCCCGCCGCCCCGTTCCTGGACACCGTCGCGGACGCGGGCAACTCCCTGACCGCGTCGACCTACCAGGCGGCGGCGGGGGTTGTGACGAGCCAGACGATCGTGCGCCTTCGCACCGCCGATGAGGGCACGTTCGTGGCGCCCAACAACTACACGCACGCGGAGGTTCCGTCTCCCGGGCAGGCCAACAGCTTCTTCCAGGTCGGCAACCGCACGGTCCAGGTCCAGTACGCCAGCGGCCAGCTGGGTGGGCTGGCGGTCGGCGAGATCATTACCGGTATCTGGATGCGGTCGGACGACTTCAACGGCCCGGGCACCTGGCCGCCCGCGGGCGGCGCCACGTTCAGCGCGTATGACATCTCCCTGAGTCAGGCCGCCAACACGGTGGCGACGCTCTCGACCAGCTTCTCGGCCAACCAGGTGAACCCGGTGCTGGTGCGCAGCGGCCCGTTGACGATCCCGGCCGGCGTGTACACCTCCCCGGCGGCGAACCAGATCGGCAACTTCGTCGAGATCCCGGTCAAGCCCTATGTCTACCAGGGCGGTTCGCTGGTCGTCACGATCACGCACACGGGCCAGAACAGCGGCAGTGTCTACTTCGTGGACGGCGAGAACTCTGGATCGGCCGTCTGCGGGTATGTGTTCGCGTCGAACTACCAGGCGAGCACCGGGGCGGTCAACTCGGGCTCGACCGCGCCGGTCATGCGGTTCACGACCCGGACCGCCTTCGGCACTCTGTGGAACAACGGGACCGTGGTCAACCAGCCCAACCAGGGCGCGGGCGGCAACGACCTGAGCCTCGTGACCAACCCGGATAGCTCGGGCGGCTTCACCGCCTCGAGCGGCGGCAACTTCCGCGTCGCCGACGAGGTCCACATCCTTGAACCCCAGGGCTGGAACGTCACGCGCATCGCCCTCAACCCCTACTCCACCGGCGACATCATCGGCAGCCCATCGATCATCTCGGCGGCCACGGTCCGGATCTGGGACGGCGTCCCCGAAGCCTTCGGCTCGATGCTGGTTGCTCAGTCCAGCGCCATCATCAACAACGTGTGGACGGGAACCTATCGCGCGTTCGACTACACTCCGCTGGCGACCAATCGCCCGGTGCGCGACATCATCCTCTCCATGCCCGCCAACACGGTGCTGCCGCGCGGGACCTACTACGTCGACATGGTGTTCACGTCGACGGGCATCGGGCCGTTCGTTCCGCCGGTGCAGACGTTCCGAGGCGGCATGTCCGGCGACGGGCTGCAGCGCAGCGCCCCCGGCGTGTGGGGCCCGGCGACCGACACCGGCTCGAATCGCCAGATGGAACTGCCCTTCCGCGTCATCGGCAGCGTCCGCGTCTGCCGCCCTGACCTGACCACCGGCGCGATTCCGGGCGGGCCTGGCTACGGCAACCCCAACGGGACCCTGAACAACGACGACTTCTTCTATTACCTTTCGCAGTTTGCCGCGGGCAACTTGGCCGTGGCGGACCTGACCGCGGGCGCAATTCCGGGCCAGCTCGGCTACGGCGTCCCCAACGGGATCATCAACAACGACGACTTCTTCTTCTACCTCTCGATCTTCGCGACCGGCTGCTAAGACAGCCCTGAGCGCACACTCGGGAAACCAGGCGACGAAGCGACGAAGCGATCGGAGATTGTGACCACAGGGGGCGGGGCAACACGCCCCGCCCCCGTTTCGTTCCCAAACCGCCATCGCGCCACCCGGTCCGGGCCGCGAGATGAGCGAAACTTCAGGTCCGGGACTGCCAACAATCCGGGCATGGGATGCATTGCAGTCGTGCTCGCGTTCTTCTTCCCCCGCGTCACCATCGCGCTGCTGGTCATCTTCGGTGACTACATCGGCCGCGCCTACGACACGTTTATCTGGCCCTTTCTTGGCTTCTTCTTCATGCCCTACACGGTCCTGGCCTACGCGTTTGCCAAAAACCACCACGGCGGCGTCGACGGCATCTACCTCATCCTGGTCGTCATCGCGGTCCTGGTCGACCTGGGCGTGATCGGTGGCGGCGCCGAGAGCGCACGCCGCTCAAAGCTCGGAACGGTGAAACTGGGCAAGCCGATCACCTGAGATCAGGCCCGCCCCGGCCGCTTCCACGCCAGTTCCTCGTCCTTCTCCAGCGTCTGCGCCGACTGCCGGATGCACCGCTCGCAGCCCCAGGCCTCTTCCCGCATCGGACTGTGCCAGTGCTTCTGCGTGCGGGCCTCAAGGCACAGCCCGCAGGTGACGCCCTCGCTGATCAACTCCCCGGCGTCATTGACCACGACCTGCGTGTACGCAACGGTCAGGCACGACGAGCAGATCAGCGACCCCCGATGCCCCTCCACCATCGGGCGATCCTCGCTCCAGGGGCTCAGGCAGAAGTCGCACTTGAAAAAGGCGTTGCCCTCGGCGGATTCGTCGTGCATGGCCGATGATACGGGCCCAACTCGAGCCGCCAGCGGTACACTCCGGCCATGCCCACCTGGGGCGACATCCTCGACTTCCTCAAGACCTACGGCCCCGCCATCGGCCTGGGACTCATCTGGGGCGGAATCCTCCTGGCCTGGTGGCGACGCCGCCAATCCTGGAAACGCAAGTCCTTCGCCCGCCAGGTCAACTTCTCGCTCAACGACGTCCGCGGCGACACGCTCACCCTCCGCACGCTTCTCGAGGACGACGCCAAAAAGGTCTGGCTCAACGACTACGGCGTGTCGCTGGTGCTCGACGCGGCCGGGCGGACGAGCGTGGAGCAGCCGTTCATCTTGATGCGGACGCCCGAGGATCAGGGGTACGTGCTGCGGGCGGCCCTCAACGTGCTGTCGGAGCGCTTCGCCGAGCAGCACCTGGCGCGGACACTGGGGATCAAGGTGAATGGCTCGGAGTTCGTCTTTGGGCTGACCTGCGAGAAGTACGGGAACATCCGGACCCAGAAACTCCGGGTCATCATCGCGAGGCCCGAGCTGCTCGACGCGCTGTTCGGCACAACCGCGAGGTTCCACATCGCGGGCGCCGAGGGCGGCGAAGCGCCGGCGGGCCGGACGCTCCTGCTCCTTGAGCCCCCGGTCCACAAGGACCGGCTCGACACGCTGCGGGTCATGCACCGCCTGTGGAAGTCGGACAAACCCAAGGAAAACCGGCTGGTGGACACGGTGGAACTGGGCGTGGTGGCGTAGGCCAGAGTATTGGGCTTGAATCGTCCATGATTGCAAAGAACCCCGGGCTTGCGCCCGGGGCTGGCTGGTTCGCGGTATTGCGAGGCAGGGATCAGCGCTTGGAGAACTGGAAGCGACGGCGGGCACCGGCCTGGCCGTACTTCTTACGCTCGACCTCGCGGGCGTCGCGGGTGAGGAAGCCGGCGGCACGCAGGGCGGCCTCGGTGTTGGGGTCATAGTCCATCAGGGCGCGGGAGATACCCAGGCGGATCGCGCCGGCTTGGCCCATCAGCCCGCCGCCGTGGACGCGGATGTAGACCTCGACCTTGCCGTAGGTGTCGGTGAGTTTGAGGGCGGAGTAGACGTCGGCCCGATCGCGCTCCTCGGTGAAGAGGGTCTCGACGGAGACGAACTTGCTGACGGTCTTCTGGATGCGGATGCGCCCCTCGCCGCCGATTTCGTCGGGCTTGGCGCCGGACTTGGCCGGGCGGAGGCGAACGCGGGCGACCGCGGTCTTGCGGCGTCCGGTGCCCCACCACCAGCCCTGGGCGTCGGCGGGCTTGGGCTCGCGGAGCGGACGGGTCTCGGGGGCCGGGGCGGCGGCGGGAGCGGCCGCCAGGGTCGCGCCGCCGATGTTGAGTTCAGGGGTCTGGGTCTGGGTCATGGGAAGGTCCTAAGTCGAGAGTCCTGAGTCTTGGGTCCTGAGTCCTGGACGTGGGGATCAAGGTGGTTGGGTGGGCGAGGCGAGTTCGGATCCGAGAGTTGAGACTCCAGATCTCAGAGTGCAAACCTGCGGCGTCAGATCTCCATCGCCACCGGCTGCTGGGCCTGATGGGGGTGCTCGCCGCCCGCGTACACCTTCATGTGGCTGAGCATGACGCGGCCCATGCGGCTCTTGGGGAGCATACGACGGACGGCGTCCTCAATCAGGATCGTGGGGCGGCGCTCACGCAGCGAGCCGAACGACTCGAGGCGACGGCCGTTGGGGTGCTCGGTGTATCGCTGTCGGAACTTTCGCTCGGCCTTGTTGCCGCTCAGCCCGATCTTGCCCGCGTTGATGACGATCACCCAGTCGCCGGTGTCGACGTGGGGGGTGAACTCCGGGCGGTGCTTGCCCATCAGGACCAGGGCGACCTCGGCGGCGAGCCGCCCCAAGGGCTTTTCGGTGGCGTCGACAATCTTCCAGGTCTGGTTGATCTGGCCTGGCTGCATCTGGATCGTCTGGCGACCCAGCATCAAGGCGTTGAGGTGGCGTGGCATTGGAACCTCTCAGTCGTGCGTGATACGGGCAAAGGCAGCGGGCCGCGAAGGGGTGGGAACGCTGTCTTGACAGACACACCGGCCTTCGTGGCCTTTACTCGCCGCCTACCGGGCGGGGCGGGCCGAGAGCCGGGCGGAGGCCCGAATCGCGGCAAGGTTGGAGAATCGGAAGTCGGGTCGGGGTGCGCCAAGTCGCCCCCGGACGAAATCCGGGGAGAGGAAGGGTAGTCGGGGGGTTGGCGGAGTCAAACCCGATGTGGGGGTCCGATGTGAGCGCGTCAGGGCGGGTGGGTTGCAGCGCCAGCGCGGGCGGTGAGGCAAGCGGCGCGTGGGGATGGCGAGCGACGGCGGGGGAAGGATGCGAAGGTGGGTGCGGAGAAGTCTTGCGGGGGCGCGGCGGATCCGGTTGCGGCACGGCCGGGCTGTGGCGTGGCGGGGAAGG
>CAZHKB010000136.1:0-7443 GCA_964533405.1 uncultured Phycisphaeraceae bacterium
GTCCAGGCGAGGGGGCTCATGGGGCGGGGGGTGTTCCGGGAAGGCAGGGGCGAAGCGAGCTGGCGTCGGTCGAAGGCGACGGTCAGTCGTACCGAACACTGAGAGCCGGGAGAGAACTCGGCCCAAGCCCTTCTCCGAGCTGGCGTGGGCGGATTCTTGGATTCTGAGCGCGTCGGGTGTGAATCCGATCGTGGATATCGTACGATTGGTGTTCGGAGCAGTGGGTCCGTGCGTGGCGGGCCAGACTTGGAGAAATCCAAGGCAAGCGGGCGGGCAGGCCCAGACTGCGGGCCGCCGGAGTCAAGGGGACGCCGCCACATCGTAAGGCACCTCGCGGCTCGGGTTGGAATAGTCCGGGGTTGGACGTGGATTGGTCTCGCACACGGCGATGCCGTCGCGGGTCCAGCAGGCCCGCCTGGAGCCCACTAACATGCGTACCGCGATTCTGGTGGTTGTGGGATTGATCGTGGGGATTCTTGGGGCTCGCGTGCTGCTCTCGGTGCAGCCATTGCGTGTGTTCGGGCAAACGTCGTGGCGGAGCGCGTCGGTTGCAGGCGTGGGCCAGCCGGAGAACGCTGACATGAAGTCGAGAACGAACTCGTCTGTGGTCGGAGAGCGGGCCGGCAGCGCGGGTGGGGCAGAGCCCGCGATCAGGTACTCGCAGTCGGGGTTTGACGTCTTCCCACTGGCTCGCGAGGAGGTCGAGGAGCTGGCGCGGCGTCTGACGCCCGAGCAGGCTCGCGTGCTGCTGAGCAAGGGTACGGAGCCGGCGTTCTGCGGGAACCTCCTGGACAACAAGTTGGAGGGGACGTACGCGTGTCGCCTGTGCGGGCTGCCGCTCTTTTCCTCGGATTCCAAGTTCAACTCGGGCACGGGGTGGCCCTCGTTCCACTCGCCGTTCGATCCGGACCATGTGGCCGAGGTGCGGGATGTCTCGCACGGCATGGTGCGGGTCGAGATCCTGTGCGCGCGGTGCGACGGGCACCTGGGGCACGTCTTTGAGGACGGGCCGAGGCCCACGGGGATGCGGTACTGCCTCAACTCCGAGTCGCTGGAGTTCTTCGAGAAGGGCACGGAGATGCCGGAGGCTTCGCGGCCGGTGGCGACGCAGACCGCGTACTTCGCGGGCGGGTGCTTCTGGGGCGTCGAGGACCGTCTGCAGCAGATTCCGGGCGTCATCGGTGCCGTGAGCGGGTACCAGGGTGGCCGGGTTGACCAGCCCACATATCGCCAGGTCTGCAACGGCGACACCGGGCACGCCGAGAGCGTGCGCGTGACCTTCGACCCGGGCCGCGTGACGTATCGGGAGCTGCTGGAGTGGTTCTTCAAGCTCCACGACCCGACGCAGTTGAATCGGCAGGGGCCGGACTACGGCACGCAGTACCGCAGCGCGATCTTCGCGAGCACGCCAGAGCAGGTTGAGGAGGCGAAGGCGTTTGTGGCCGAGGCCGGCGGGACGGATCGGTTCCGCGGGCGGCGGATCGTGACGCAGGTGGTGGAGCCGGGGCAGGAGTTCTACGCGGCCGAGGACTACCACCAGGACTACCACCTGAAGCACGGCGGGAGCTGCCCGTTACCAGAGAGGTAGGCTCCGATCGCAGCCGCGTGCGTGAGCTCGCGAGGTGCTTCGTGGCAACGGAATCGATCGCGCAAGCGGTCGGGCATCGTGATTCGGCGGTGCGGCGTCATTGACCACAACGGTCGACGCCAGCTTCGACCGAAGTGGCGCGCCACCTAAACATTTCCCACCCTTACGGTCGCGACTCTGTAAAGCGCCGTGCTTCAATTCCGCCGGACCTGCCACGGATCCGCTGCCAGAAATCGTACGCCGCGTTTACTCGGCCGTGGTCGCCCCCGACCAGCGTCTCAAATGCGGCGGGCTCGCGGGCGATGGAGAGCGATGCGAGAGTGGCTTGGTTCTCCCGCATCGCCCGGGTGAACGCGCGGTGGCAAGTGGTGGTGCTGGGGTGCGTGGCCGGATCAAGGCCCACCGGTTGGAGGCGGATCAGCAGCTCGGGCCGGCGATCGACCCAGAACACATACTCGATCGCGATCGAGACGCAGCGGATGTCCAGCCCCGCATCGCACGCCGCGGCGGCGACCATGGAGACGCCGGGGCGGATGGTGATCTTCTGTCGCGGGTCCACGAACTGGGCCTGCGGGGTGATCCAGAAGTTCGCGCGTGGGTTGTCGCGGAAGCGTTCGAGGACGTGCTCGACCATGAGGGGGGCGGCGCGCGGGTCGTGGGGATCGATTCCGAACAGGCCCAGTTTCTTCATGAATCCGAAGCGTCGCCACTGCTCGGCCTCGACGGGGCCGGTGCCGAGTCGATCGGGCATGAAGCGGCGCTGCAGCAGGACGAAGACAAGCGGGTCCCACCAGGCGCAGTGATTGGAAACTCCGATCACGGGGGCAGGGTGATTGGCCAGATCGGCCAGGAGCGATGAGTTCTCTCGGGCGAGTCGCACCGCGAAGAAGTCGGCGCGGAACATCCGGCGGACCCACCAGCCGAAGACGCGGGTGAAGCCGGGAGCGAAGGCGGCGGGCAGGAGCGTGGGCTGGTCGGTGGGTGGGGTCATGGCGCGGTCGCAAAGGTCGGCTTCATCTCCACCGCCGCGGCGTCCTCGCTCACGTTCAGATGCTCATTGCTGAGCGTGACGCCCAAGTCCTCCAGCGCCGATCGCGCCGCGGTGACGCCGGACATGAGGACCATCGGCACGCCCGGCCCGGGATTGGCCGAGCCTCCCGCCAGGTACAGGCCCTTGACCACCTTGGACCGGTTGCGCGGCTTGAACCCGCCGTGGAGTTTGCCGTGGGAGGCCAGGCCGTAGATCGCGCCGCCCTCGGCGTTGTAACGGCGCTCGATGCCCTGGGGCGTCAGGAATCGCTCGACGACGATGTGCTGCTCGATGTCCGCCATGCCGAAGCGTTTCATCTTGTCGAGCACGACGCGGCGGTAGTCGCGCAGCGTCGGGCCGGGCGTGCCGTCGGCGTTCTCCCAGTTGTGCCCGTTTCGCAGGTAGGGCGTGTGGATAAGGACGTACATGGCCTCGCCGCCGGGCGGGGCCTGCGTGGAGTCGGTGCGCGATGGGACGGCCAGGTACAGCGTCGGGTCGCGGGCGGGGACACCCAGCGTGTAGATGTCCTGGAACTCGGCGTGCGAGTCCTTGCTGAACAGGAAGTCGTGATGGGCCAGGTGCGGGTACTGGCGATCCAGCCCCAGGTACAGCACCAGGCCGCTGCACGCGGGCGTGTACTTGACCGCGATCGACCGCTGCTCCTGCACAGCCTCTGGCGTTCCCACCAGGTCGCGATACGTTCGCTGCGAATCGCAGTTGGAGATGACGGCGTCGGCCGTGATCTCTCGCCCATCTTCGAGCGCGACGCCGACAGCCACGCGGTCTTTGACCAGGATGCGCGAGACGCCCACGCCGGTGATGAGCGTGACGGCGTTCTCGCGGGCGAGGCGTTCGAGCGTGCGGGCGACCATGCGGGTGCCGCCCATGGGGTACCAGCAGCCCTGATCGACCTGAGCCGACGCGATGAGGCCCAGGATGGCGGGGGCGAGGAACGGGCTGGAGCCGACGTACTGCAGGAAGTGCTCGCACATCTGTCGCACGTGCGGCTCGGCGACGTGCTTGTGCACCGTGTCGCCGACCGTCGAGTGCATCCGCATCGCCATGACATCGCCCATGATGCCGGGCTCTTTGGGGGGCGACTTCAGCATGTCGCCCACGCCGCCCAGGTCCTTGTAGAAGAAGACCTTCTGCGAGAGGCGGTACATGCGGCGGCTCCACTCGACAAAGCCGAGGTAGCCGGGGCCGGGCTTGGCCTTGGGGAACTGGCGGTCGAGGGCGGCGGCCATGGTGGCGGGGTTGTCGCGCAGGTCGATGACGGTCCCGTCCTCGTACATGCAGCGCCACTGGGGGTCGAGACGGCGCAGGTCGAGGTAGTCGGGGACGGGGTCGGGGGCGAAATCGCGTTGGCTGCCGACGGGTTGGCCCGCCGCCCGCCGGATGATCCCGCGGAGCACCTGCGGCAGCGTGATGATGGTCGGCCCCATGTCGAACGTGAAGCCCCGCTCGGTGAGCAGGTTCATCTTGCCGCCCAGGTGCGGGTTCTTCTCGATAAGCGTGACGGATTGGCCGTGGGCGGCGCACTCGACCGCGGCGGCCAGGCCGGCCAGCCCGCCGCCGACGATGATGATGCGATGGGGAGTGCTCATTGGTGCCTCGGGATTCGTTCGTGAGGGTACACGGGATTCGCGCACCGAGCCGCGCGAGCCAGCACGCGACGGACGCGTCAGTAGGAGGATGGGGACACCGGCCCCATCCGGTGTGTGGGGTTCTGAGAATGAACGCACGACCGGTGTGGGGCCGGAGGCCCCACACCCCTGTTGAGAGCGGGGACTCGCGTGCTCACGCACGCGGCTCTGTGCGGCCACCGAGAACGCGCCGCGCCGACTCCAGCAGCAGCGTCTCGAACGCGGCCGCGGCCGGGCTGGGCAACCGCCCCTGACGCCGCACAATCGCCAGCCGTCGCACGAGACGCTCGTCCTTGCAAGGAAGACCGGCCCTCGCCGGCAGGGCCAGGCGTGAGATCAGCCCCACCCCCACTCCCGCATCCACCATCGACTTGATCGACTCGATCGAACGCAGTTCCATGACCACATGCAGCGACGCCCCGGCCCGCTGGGCCGCCCGGTCGACCACGTCGCGCACCGCAGACCCGCCCTCGAACGCGACGAATGCCTCGCCCTGCAAGTCCGCGAATCGGAACGACCTCTTGTCGCCCAGTCGATGCCCCGGCGGGACGATCAGGCGAAACTCATCCTCGATCAGGTCGATCTCCTGCAGGTCGTCATGCCCCGGCACGCTGATCGGCAGCGTCACGATGCCCAGGTCGAGCTCGCCGCGCAGCACGGCCGCGGCGACCACGTTGGACCCGGCCTCGCGGACGTAGAAGCGCAGGGCCGGGTGGTCTCGCCGCAGCGTCGAGACGACCGAAGGCAGCAGGTAGGTGATCGCGGTCGCGCCTCCGCCCACGCGGATCGAGCCGGCCCGCAGGCCCACGAGTTCCTGAACCGCCAGCACGCCCGCGTCGGCCCGCCGCACGGCGTCCCGCGCGTGCTCGATGAACACCAGGCCGGCCGCGGTGGGTTCGACGCCGCGGCCCGTGCGATGGAACAGCTCCGCGCCGACCTCGCCCTCCACCTTGCGCAGCATGGCCGAGAGCGCGGGCTGCGTGACGCCCAGCGCCTCGGCGGCGCGGGTCATGTGCCCGGCGTCGGCGATGGCGATGAGGTAGCGGAGTTGGGTGAGTTCCACGCCCCAGCGTATGCGACGGGCCAGCACCCATCGTGGCGAACGCAACGCGCGCGCGAGTGGTTGGGTGTTGATGCGCACGGCGAACTCGAACCCATCGGCGCTCTCTTGCTCGCGCATCGCGTTCGCAGGCGTGCCAGCTCCGGCTCAGCGGTCGCGCCACCGCTGCGCGATCGGCATCCGTCGTCCCTGCCCGAACGCGACGCCCGTCACCTTCAATCCGATGGCCAGCTGCTTGCGCTTGTACTCGGCAAGGTCGATCATCCGGATGACGCGGGCAACGACCGCCGGGTCGATGGCCGTGCCCCGCACGATGGCCCCGGCCGACTCCCGCCCCTCGACATACCGCTCCACAATCTGATCCAGGACCCCGTACGGCGGCAGCGAGTCCTGGTCGGTCTGGTCGGGGCGCAGTTCCGCGCTGGGGGGTTTGGCGATCGAGCGCACGGGGATCGGCTCCCGCGGAAACCCCAGCTCGCGCCAGTGCTCGTTCAAGCAGGCCGCCAGCGTGTACACCATGGTCTTGGGCACGTCGGACAGCACGGCCAAGCCGCCGTTCATGTCCCCGTACAGCGTGCAGTATCCGACGGCCAGTTCGGACTTGTTGCCGGTGGTCAGCACGATCGCGCCGGTGCGGTTGGACACGCCCATGACGATCAGGCCGCGGAGGCGAGATTGCAGGTTCTCTTCGGTCAGGTCGGGCAGCGCCGCACCGAGGCGAGGCTGCGTGAGCGCGTCGAAGGTTGTGTTGAGCAACTGCGAGGCGGTGTGGACGCCGGCCTCGATGGGCACATCAAGGCACTTCATTCCAAGCCGCGCGGCCAGGTCATGGGCGTCTTCGATGCTGTGGGTCGAGGAGTACCGGCTGGGCATCGCGAGGCCCAGCACATTGCCCGCGCCGATCGCACGACAGGCAATGGCGGCGGTCACCGCCGAGTCGATGCCGCCAGAGAGTCCCAGGACCGCGGACCGAAAGCCGGTCTTGCCGAGGTAGTCGCGGGTGCCGACGGTCAGCGCTTCGGTGAGCAGTTGGATGTCGGGCGTCGTGAGAACCGGGTCGGTGGCCTCGCTTGTTGCGGCGGGTGCCAGAGCGGCAGGCGGGGTGCGTCCCCTGTCTACTTCGAAGACCAATGTGTGCTCGACGAATCCCGGTGCCGCGGCCCGAAGCGTCGCCGCGGAGTCGTACACCGCGGCGTGCCCGTCGAACACGAGGTCATCGTTGCCGCCGACCTGATTGACCGCCGCCACCCACACGCCATGACGCCGGGCATGGCAGCGCAGGATGTCGCGGTGTCGACGCCCCTTGCCCAGCACGAAGGGGCTGGCCGAGGGCACGAGCAGAACCTGGGCGCCCGCCCGAACCAGATCGGCGACGGGATCGACCGCGTGCAGGTAGTGGCTGGAGAATCCGGCGTCCTCGCCCTTCCACAGGTCCTCGCAGATCGCCAGGCCCACGCGGACTCCGCCGACATCGATCACCACGGGCCGCGAGCCGGGCGTGAAGTAGCGGTCCTCGTCGAAGACGTCGTAGGTCGGGAGCAGACGCTTGTCATAGTGGGCGATGCGCCGCCCATCGCGGAACACGAGCACCGCGTTGGCGATGCCCCCGCCGGGCAAGCGGCGCGGCGATCCGATCACAAGTGTCAGTCCTGCGGGTGCGTCGGCGGCGGCCCCGAGCGCGGCGACCTCGCACGCCTCGACAAAGCCGTCGTGCAGCACCAGGTCCTTGGGCGGATACCCGCAGATCGCCAGTTCGGGCACGGCCAGCAGGTCAACACCGTCGGCGGCGGCGCGGGTGGCAACGCTCGCGATCCGCGCGGCGTTGGCGTCCAGATCGCCGATCGTCGGGTTGAGCTGGGCCAGCGCGAGCCGCATGGGGCGATGGTACGGGCCCGGGCCGCGGCGCGTGTCACCCAGCAACGCCTCAGGCGGCCCGGCGCTGCGACCGATGGGCGTCCTCGGCTTGTCGGAGCTGATCCAGCAGCAGCGCGACCAAGGCGTTGCGGTCGATCGGTTTGGTGGCGTAACCCGAGCATCCGGCGTCCAGGCACCGCTCGCGGTCGCCGCCCATCGCGTGCGCGGTGATGGCGACGATCGGGGAGCGGCATCCCTTGCCCCG
>CAZHKB010000137.1:0-7382 GCA_964533405.1 uncultured Phycisphaeraceae bacterium
ACCCCAACACCACCGTCCTGGGCGGCGGCAGCCTCTCCACCGAGATCATCCACAACTCCAAGGCCCAGCGCTCCAACGGCACCGGCTTCGGGCCTGTCGAGCTCGACCCCGAGCAGAAGGAAATCACCTTCAAGGTCCGCAACACCGGCCTGGAACCGCTCATCATCACCCTCATCGAGCCGCGCGGCCAGGCGCCCAGCGACTACGAGGTCGTCGTCTTCCCTCAACTCACCATCACCGCCGGAGAGTCCAGCAACTTCCGCGTCCGCTTCTCCCCCAGCGCCTTCGGCACACGACGCGCCAACATCGCCATCTTCACCAACGACCCCGACCGCCCCCGCTTCACCATGAAGATCGCGGGCCGCGGCATCCCGCCCGAGTCCGCCCCCGACATCGGCGTCCGCGGCAACGGCAACTCCATCTCCGACAACGACCGCAAGGCCCGCGAGGACACCGACACCCGCTACGGACAGGTCGCCCTGGGCGAGTCCGTGACCCGCGTCTACACCATCCGCAACGAGGGCGGAACCACCCTCACCCTCTCCTCCCCCTTCGTCCGCATCACCGGCTTTGACGGCAACCAGTTCACCATCATCCAGCAGCCCGCCCTCACCGTCCTCGAGCCGGGCCAGAGCACCACCTTCACCATCGCCTTCGCGCCCAGCACCATCGGCTCCAAGCGCGCCGATATCGAAGTCCTTACCGACGACCCCGACGAGGCCACCTTCAACTTCCGCATCATCGGAACGGCGATCACGGCCTAGGAACAGGCGTGCCACCGATCGCGGCTCTGAGCGATCGGCGCCACGGTCACCTCCGGCGCCACGGCACCGTTCGTCCAACGCCGCGATCGGTGGCGCGCCCGAAGTCCAACGCCGGTGCGCTCTACCTCGCCCTTGTTCCCACCGCGACGGTGAACCCGTCGTACACGTCGATCCTCGACACATCGTTCCAGCGCGGGTACGGCGCGTGGTCCTTCGCGCCGCGCATCGCGGGCAGCAGCAGCCCGTCGATCGTCGGGTCCGTGTGCCGCGACCAGCGCCCCTGATTCCCCGTTCCGCCGACCTCCCCGAACCGGAACGTCCCGTCCTCACTCACGCTCAGCGTCCCCAGCGGCGCGGCAATCCCCGACACCCCGCGATCAAGAGAACCGCGGGCGCCGACCAACGCAAGCAATCGACGCATAGCAGGCCTCTGCTCCGCCACACGCCGCGCTCCTCGCGCGAGGCGACAATCACCTACGGTACCGCAATGTCCGCACGCCCGCACCGCACCGCCGCCATCCTCTCCGTCGGCGATGAGCTGACACTCGGCCAGACCCTCGACACCAACAGCCGCTGGCTCAGCCAGCGCCTGCTCGACGCGGGCGTCATCGTCCGCGAGCACTCCACCGTCCCCGATGACCTGCCCGCGATCGTCCGCACCATCCAGCGACTCGCCGCCACATCCGCCGACCCCATCGACCTCATCATCCTCACCGGAGGCCTGGGCCCCACCGCAGACGACCTGACCCGCGACGCCCTCGCCGCCGCGCTGCACGAGCCGCTCACCGACGACCACCAGGCCATCGCCGACCTCAGCCGCTGGTTCGCCGGGCGCGACATGCCCGCCGCCAACCTCCTCCAGGCACGCCGGCCCGCCTCTGCCACCTGCCTCCCCAATCTCCAGGGCACCGCGCCGGGTCTCCACGCGACACTCCAAGCCACCGACATCTTCTGCCTCCCGGGCCCGCCCAGCGAGATGCAGCCGATGTTCGGGCATCACGTCCTCCCGCGCCTCCGCCACGCACCGGGCCACACCGTCGCGACCCGCGTGCTCCCAACCTACGGCCTTGGCGAGTCCGAGATCGCACGCCGCCTGGGCGACCTCATGGACCGCGGCCGCGAGTCCCGCAACCTTCCGCTCGTCGGCACCACCGCCTCCAACGGCGTCGTCTCCATCCGCATCCGCGCCACGGGTGACCAGCTGGCCGCCGCACGCGCCGCCGACGCGGTCGCGATCGAGTGCCGCGGCCTCATCGGCGCCGAGTGGGTCCTCGCCGACTCGGACCGCTCCCTCGCCGCCGTCGTGCTCGACCTGCTCCGCGACGGCCGCCAAACGCTCGCGCTGGCCGAGTCCTGCACCGGCGGCCTGCTGGGCGCCATGCTCACGGAGGTTCCCGGCTCCTCCGACGCCGTGTGGGGCGGCTGGATCACCTACGCCAACGCGGCGAAGGCCGCACAACTCGCCGTGCCCCAATCCGTCCTCGATACACACGGCGCGGTGAGCGCCCCCTGCGCTCGAGCCATGGCCCAGGGCGCGCTCCGCGCCAGCGGCTGCACCCACGCCCTCTCCGTCACCGGCATCGCCGGCCCCGCCGGCGGCTCGCCCAACAAGCCCGTCGGCACCGTCTGGATCGCCCTGGCCTCTCGGGATCAGCCGCCCGCCGCCCGCCGCTTCCAACTCGCGGGCGACCGCCAGAACATCCGCGTCTGGTCCGCCCAGTCCGCCCTGGCCCTGCTCCGACTCCGCATGATCGGGCGCGAGGACGTGACCCTCATGCGGCAGCAGGAGAACGCCTGACCCGCCCGCGCGTGTCGTGGCCGCAGCTCTGGGCGGCCACGCTCGGGCGCACCAAGCGCACACAGACTCCGGTACATCCGACGATCCGCGTGGCGCTCAACGCCGCGACCACGCCACACGCATCACGGACTCAGTTGGACGTGCTCACCGGCGGCATCGCCTGCGGCACCTGCCCCAGCGTGCTCTCGCGACTTCGGCTCTGCAGCAGCACCAGGGCATACTGCAACTGCAGGTCCAGCCCGCGATTGAGCAGGTCGTTCGGATCGGGGCGGACCACGCCCGTGTCCACCACCTGGCCCGTCTCGTCGATGGGCATCACGTCGGCGTCGCGCCGCAGGTTGATCGCCTGCTCGACCTGGCTGGGCAGCATCTCAACCCGCAGGTCGGGGTTGACACCCCAGTCGGTCGCCCCCGGCAGGCGATGCACGCGTCTGCCGTTGGGCAGCAGGTAATAGTGCGTGGTCAGGCGCATGGCCGACTGGTTGCCGGGCAGGAAGTAGACGTTCTGCACGCTGCCCTTGCCGAAGGTGCGCTCGCCCAGCACGATCGCGTCGATCGTGCCGTCATGGGCGTAGGCCTGCACCGCGCCCGCGACGATCTCGCTGGCGCTGGCGGCCCCCTCGTTCACAAGCACGATGATCGGGATGTCGGTGACGGTGGCGCGCCGCGCATCGGCCCGCTCCTCGGTGGCAATCGCCCCGTCCGCGTCGGCGGTCCGCACGATCGCGCCGTTGCGCACCGGGATGAACCGGTTGCTGATCGCCACCGCCTGGTTCAGCAGCCCGCCGGGGTTGAAGCGCAGGTCCAGGATCAGGCCGTTGAGCCCGTGCTGCTTCATCTCGCGGATCGCGCGGTCGAACTCGCGGTCGGTCGTGTCGACGAACCCGGTCATGCGCAGGTAGCCGATGCCGGCGGCCTCGTCGATGAACCAGTTCCAGTCGTCCTCGCGCGCCCCGGTCCGCTCCCAGCCCTTGACCGAGCCGATCGCGATCTGGGCACGCGACACCTCGATGTCCACCTCGGCCGAGATGTCCCCGACCTTGCGCTCGACCGTCAGGCGAACCACCGACCCCGGCTCGCCGGTGATCACGCTCACCGCCTGGTTCAGGCTGAAGCCCACGATCGAGCGGCCGTCGACCGCCTTGAGGATGTCGCCCGCGTGGACGCCCGCGCGCTGCGCGGGCGTGCCCTCCAGCGGCGTCACCACCACGATGTTGTCCTGCTCGTCCTGCTGGATCTGCACGCCGATGCCCACGAATCGACCCTGCGTCTGCTTCTGGAACTGGGCGAGTTCGTCGGGCCAGATGATCTGCGTGAACTCGTCCAGACGCGCCACCGCGCCGTTGCCCAGCTCGTGCAGGATGACCATGTGCGGCAAGCCGACCGTCGCGTCGTTCATATCCAGCAGGCGGGCCACGATCTGCGCGAAGTCGATCCGCGTGCCACGGGCCGCCAGCGTCTGGCGCGTGGTGGCGATGTAGTCGAGGAACTCGGCCAGTTTCGGCTCGTCGTTCACCCCGGGGAACACCCGCCCGATGTCGCTGGTCGAGACCAGCGTCGCCACGCCGTCCAGCCCGCCCAGAGCCAGGTCCAGGGCGCTCACGCGGTCGCGCTCCACATACTCGGTGGCCGAGCGCTGCAGGGCGTTGACCACCACGTTCTCGCGCACGCCGTTGAGCTTGATCGTGTAGTCGTCGCCGAAGGGGTTGTACGCCGGCAGCGGGTCGTTGCCCTCGGCCAGCTCGCGGTTGTTGCGGAGTTCCCACAGGCGCTCGGGAACGAACAGCCGCAGCACGTTCAGGCGGTGCCCCAGCCGCTCGGCATCGGCCCGGTACGTCCGCTCGTGCTCCAGCAGCGCGTTCAGTCGCACGAACAACTCGTTGGCCATCAGCCAGTCGCCACGAGCCTCGGCCTGGTTGGCCGCGTTGGCGGCAAGCGCGATCACCCGCTGCGTCCGCGCCTGCCCCAGGAACTCGTTCTTGTTCAGCGAAAGCAGGTGCATGCGCACCGTGGTGACCAGCGCCTCGCTCAGCGCCAGGTCGGGAGCGGTCCCATCCCCTTCGGCCCTGCCCAACTGCTCGTCAAGCCGCGTGCTGGCCTCGTCCAGCTCGCGCACCCGCTGCTCCTCCCGGGCCGCCAGGTTTGTCTCGAGCATCTGGATCGACGTGGCCAGCCCCATCGGCTGCAGAGCGGGCGGATGATTCAGAAGTTCGTCAAGTCGCCCGCGGTCGCCATCGGC
Organism: uncultured Phycisphaeraceae bacterium; assembly: GCA_964533405.1. Lineage (GTDB taxonomy): Bacteria > Planctomycetota > Phycisphaerae > Phycisphaerales > UBA1924 > JACKHA01. Next base: position 4,802 of record CAZHKB010000137.1, read on the forward strand.
CGACGCGGCGGACCACACCGCCCGGGCCCACTCGTCGGCCTCCGCCCGCGCGCTGCCCGACGATGCCACCTGCGGCTGCGCCAGCGCGAGTCCCAACGGAGCCGGCATCGCCAGCCCCGCCGAGAGCACGCACGCCAAAGCCCAGGCCGACCGCACGCCGACGCGCCGGTGATTGCTCATGTCCACTCCGCCCCAAAAAGGGGAACTGCCCGCACACACGACCATTCGCCCGGTTCGCGCGGGCGGATCACGGGCCGGAAGGCCCGCTCGAAACCAGCCCCGACCGCCCACGCGGGCGGACGAGTCCACACAACCAGTCCCCGAACCAACCGGCGACCCCGCGTGGATGTTCCATCGGGCGGAGAGGCGTACGCGGTCAAGCGGCGGCCCGAGCCCGCATGACCCAGGGGATGATAACGGGCGCACTCCGCATCGGTTGCGACGCCTGCGCCGCGTGGCGTGGCGGGTGTGGATGGCCTGGGTGGCGTGGTCGCGGCTCTGAGCGACCACGCTCGGCCACCGCTCAACGCCGCCGATTCAGCCCCGGAGCAAGGCGTGGTCCGCCCGTCAGTTCCGCAACCCCCTGGACCTCGCCTTCCGCCACGCCAGCACGCTCCCGCCCACCAGCACAACACCGACCAGACCCAACACCAGCGGTGCGAACGCGGCTTCCGGCAGCACGCCCGCCGCCACGCCGCCGGATGCCGCCAGCCCGCACGCGGGCCCGGCCACATACCCGGCCCCGATGAGCGCCTCGTGCGACCCGCCCGCACCCACCGCCGAGTGGCGGGCCGCTGAGACGTAATACAGCGCGCCGACATACACCATGGCCATCCCCAGGCCGACCATCGCCAGCCCCGCTTCCAGCAAGATGATGCCCGCCACGGGCGACGCACTGCCCGCCAGGACCGGGCCCAGGACCGCCAGCGCGAAGCCGTTGCCCAGGAACGCCGCACCTGCGGTCGCCATCCACCACTTGCCGTGCCACCCGTGCCAACGCGCCAGCAGGATGAACGCGGGCACGCGGACGACCATCCAGGTGGCGGCCAACGGCGTCCGCCAGTCGGCGTGCACGCCCAGCCGCTCAAGCGCGACCGGGAGGTTCGGCGACAGCGCGCTGATGACGAAGTACGACATCGGCAGCAGCACGCGGAACGCCGCCAGCAGCCGCTCGTAGACCGGCGGGACCTCGTGCCCGTCGTCGTCCAGGTGGCGGCCCGGGTCGGCCCCCATCGCCGGCAGCACCAGGATCGCGCCCAGGCACAGCATCGCCAGGGCCGCCAGCACGCGTCGTGGGCCCTCCTCCACCAGCGGCCCCATGAGCCAGAACGAGAGCGCGCCCGACAGGCTCCAGAGGATGTTCCAGGTGCCGATCGCGTGCCGCAGGGGCGCGCCGCGGCGTCCGCCGGCGAGGTACGACTCGACGATCGGCCACATCGCCCCCGAGAGCGGGCCCTGGCAGGCGGCCAGCACCCAGATCGCCCATGACCCGCCCGCGCCCAGGTTATCGCTGAACCCGGCGGCGGCCCACGGCAGGCAGCAGACCAGCGACAGGGCGAGCATGATGCCGCACAGCACGGCGCGATGCGAGAGCCAGGCGTACCGCTGGCAGGCGCGGGCGAGGGCGGGGCCGACGGCCAGGGCGCCGGCGATGTACATGCCCGCGGCGACCATGCCCAGGGCGTAGTTCTCCAGGGTGCCGAACCCGTAGGCCTCGCGGGCCAGGAAGAACACGCCGTTGGTCAGGATCGTCGTGGTGACGCTGTTGAGGATGGAAAAGACGCACACGGCCCAGAGCGGGGCGATCCGGGCGGGAGAGCCGGGCGCGGCGGCGGCCCCCGGGTCGAGCGTCGTGGTCATGGCGGGATCGGGTCCAGAAGGCGTTGCGGCGGGCACGTTGCCATCGGCGCGGGGCGATCGTAGCATGGGGCGTCGGAAATCGAGTGCTCGTAGCTCAACTGGATAGAGCGCTGCCCTCCGAAGGCAGAGGTTGTGGGTTCGACTCCCGCCGAGCATATTGAGACGCAGCGAGCCAGCGAGAGCGCGAACAGCGAGACAGGGCTTGGAATCGGGCGAAGGAGCCGGGTCTCTCACCCTCTCTCGCTGTCTCGCTCTGGTGCTGTGTCGCCGTTGTTCCCGTTCACGCAAAACTCCTGGCAGATCGAGTCCTGCTCGCAGAGCCATCCGCGGGCGCGGCAGACCGCACGCCCGTGCCAGATGATCTGGTGGCTCAGTTTGGTCCAGAGGCCGCGGTCGAAGAGGGCCATGAGGCGCTTCTCGATGGTGGCGACATTGGCGGCGGCGGGGGCGAGGCGGAAGCGGACCGAGAGCCGGGCGATGTGGGTGTCGACGACAAAGCCCATGTTGAGGCCGAAGGCGTTGCCCAGGACGACGTTGGCGGTCTTGCGAGCGACGCCGGGCAGCGAGAGCAGGTCGGGCATGGCGGCGGGGACTTGGCCGTGGAAGTCGGTGGTGAGGCGGATCATGGCGGCGTGGACGTGCTTTGCCTTGTTTCGGAAGAGGCCGATGGACTGGATGAACGGCTGGATCTGGGCGGGCGTGGCGGCGGCGTAGGCGGCGG
>CAZHKB010000138.1:0-7341 GCA_964533405.1 uncultured Phycisphaeraceae bacterium
CACCAGGACTTCCGAGGTAGTCACGATGACGGGAGCCTCGAGATACACATTCCCGCCCCTGCCGCCCTGCTGCTCAAACACACCGTCAAGCCCCGCGCCGGCGACAATCTCGCCGGTGACCACGATGCGGGTGTGGGACATGATCGTGATGTCAACGCCGTCCAGGCCACTGGGGGGCGCGGCCGCGACCAACGCCCTGTCGATCACGACGTCGCCCTCGCTGATGAGCAGGAAGTCCTCGATGAGATCGACCCGCTCGCCCGCGGGGACGTGAAAACTCCCCACGGCGTCGGGGAGGGGAGTGCGCGGCGGCGGGATGGTCGCAAATGCCGCGTGCGCGACCGATCCGGCCACCCAGGTTCTGGGTCCGCCCAACAAGTCGGATGGGCCACCCCTCGCCCCCAGGCCCATCCCCACGATCAGGACGGGCACCATCGTTCCGATGGCCGCCATGCTCATCAGATTCGAACGTATATTCAGCCTTTTTTCGTCCTGTCTCGCACCACTGGGTCCGAATAACATGGCCACCCTACCCACGCGAGGGCGGCGTGTCGATACAAACAAATTGCAAAATGCTAAGGGGTTCGTTCGAACACCCGTGCGGCAAGCAACCTTGCCCGACTCATCCCGACCCCAGACGCTCGCCCACGAACCCCGCAACCTTGTCCAGCCCCATCCGCTGCTGCCCGCCCGTGTCGCGGTCGCGCATCGTCACGGTCTGGTCCTTGAGCGTGTCCTGGTCGATCGTGAAGCAGAAGGGGCAACCGGCCTCGTCCATGCGGGCGTAGCGCTTGCCTATGTTCTGCTTCTCATCAAGCTCGATCGCGCCCAGACGCCAGAACTTATCATTCAGTTCCGTGTGCAGCTTCTCGGCCACCTCGGGCATGCCGTCCTTGCCCATGAGCGGGAACACCGCGGCCTTGATCGGCGCGATGCGCGGGTGGAGCTTCAGGAACTCGGGGCTGGCCCGCGTGTCGTCCTTCGTATACGCCTCGCAGATCAGGGCCAGCACGCCGCGATCGAGCCCCGCCGCGGGCTCGATGCAGTGCGGCAGGTACCGCTCGCCGCGGCGTCCGCCGTTGGGCAAGACCTCGCCGCGCTCGGTGTCGTTGTATTCGAGCTTGACCTTGGAGTGCTCCTGATGCTGCTTGAGGTCGTAGTCGCCGCGATGGGCGATGCCCTCGAGCTCGCCGAAGCCGGGGGAGGTGAAGGGGAAGCGGTACTCGACGTCGCTGGTGCCCTGCGAATAGTGAGACAACTCGTCCTTGGCGTGCTCACGGAGGATCAGGTTTTCGCCCGCCAGGCCGATCGACTTCCACCAGTCCATCCGGAAATCGCGCCAGAACTGGTACCACTCGACCGATTCGCTCGGATGGCAGAAAAACTCGAGTTCGGCCTGCTCGAACTCACGCGAGCGGTAGGTGTAGTTTCGAGGCGTCACTTCGTTGCGGAAACTCTTGCCGGTGTTGCCTATGCCGAATGGCATCTTGACGCGGGTGGTGTCAGCAACATTCTTGAACTGGACGAAGACGCCCTGGGCGGTCTCAGGGCGCAAATAGACTTTGTTATCATCGGACTGGGTGATCCCGGACCACGTCTCGAACATGAGTTTAAATGGCGCGGGCTGCCCGAGCGGCGCGCCGCAGCGCGGGCACGGCTCCTGCAGCCCGGTCTGAGCGATCTGCTCCGTCCCCAGGTATCGGACCAGCTCCTGCAAGTCAGGGGGAACATTCGGCTGCCCATTGATCCGTGTCGCCAGTGCGACCAGGGTCGCCTCTGGATTGCGCACCAGCGCGAGATTCGGGGCAGCTCGTTTGCCCTTGGTCTTTGCCCATCGCAGTAATGTTTCCGTATCGAACTTGCCTGTGTGCGTCTCAAAGCCCTGGATCATCGAGTTGAGCCACTCGGACCACTGCGCCATCGTCTCCCAGTACTGATCCGCACGCACAAAGTGGCCGCAGCCAGGACACTTACGCATCGGATCGGCGAACCCCGCAAGATGCCCGCTCGCCTCCCACACCTTCGGATTCTGAATAATGCACGTCTCCACCGGCACGCACCGAACCCTCTGCCCGCCCGGCCCGGCCCGGCCCCACGCGGGCCTCATCACCATGTCCTGCCACCACGCATCGCGCAGGTTCTTCTTCATCTGCGCGCCCAGCGGGCCGTAATCCCAGAACCCGTTGATCCCGCCGTAGATCTCGCTGGCCTGGTAGATGAACCCGCGGCGCTTGCACAGCGCCATGATCGCGTCCATGGACTTGGGGGATGAAGGGGTGCTGGGGGCGTCTGACATCGCTCGGCTCCGGAAGGGGGGAAGTGTAGGGAACGAACGGTGAATGCACGGCAGGGCCACCGGGCGGCTCGGAGTTGAGGTGCGATGGGCCTCAACCACCCTCAGGCGGGGGCCGGATTCGTGTCCCGGAGGGACTCGGGGCTGTAGGCAGCCACGGGTGAAGCCGGCGCTTCGCCGGCGCAACCCGTGGAAGGAGCGCATCGATCAGGTCGCCCCGGAGGGGCGAAGGACTTCCGTGCCTCGGCGATCATCGAGCGTCCTTCGCCCCGCCGGGGCGAAGGGTGCGGAGGCCGTCCACGGGTTGCGCTCGATGACTCGCTCCACCGGTGGCTACATCCCCAGGCCCCGCCGGGGCCAAAGGGGGACCTGGCAGCCGGCCCCTTACCTGATCGCTCGCGCGACCGGCTCCACTCCCTTCGCGCCCGCCCGCCTTCCTACAGTTCCACCACAGACGAGGTTTTCCCATGGCATTCGCCGACAAAGCCCACATGCAGCACCGCCTCTTCGCCGAGCTCTCCCGCATGTTCGGGCTTGAAGTGCCGCTCTACCACAAGGCTCTGCTGGTCAACCGCGTGTGCAACACCGCCGCGTGCGACCTGCTGGCGCAGGTGTACAAGGGCTTCTCGATCACCGACGAGCAGCTTGACAAGACCAGCGGCGAACGGCACGGGGCGATCCGGATCGGCCGACCCGACGAGTACCGGTGGGTCTGCCGCTTCTTCGCCGCCTTCGACATGCAGCCCCACAACTTCTACGACATGGCCAGCGTCGGTAGCAAGAGCCAGCCGATCGTGGCGACCGCCTTTCGATCCACGCTCAATCCCGAGCACCGCGTGTTCACCTCGCTGCTGCAGACCGACTACTTCGACCCCGAGACGCGGGCGCGGATCGAGGCGGTGATGGCGCCGCGGCAGGTGTTCAGCGACCGCGCCAAGGCCCTGATCGAGAAGGGCGAGAAGCAGGGGGGTCTTGAGCAGGCCGATGCCGATGCCCTGATCCGCGAGGGCACCGACCGCATCTTCAAATGGACCGGCAAGGCCCGGGACCACAAACTCTACAAAGACCTGTGCGACGCCGGGTTCAAGATCGCGGCCGACATCGCCTGCTTCGAGTCGCACCACCTCAACCACCTCACCCCCAACACCTTCTGCATGGACCTGTTCACGTCGGCGATGAAGTTCTGCATGGGCGAGATCACGGAAGCCGCGTTTCGCGAGCGGGCCACCACCGCGCTCGAGCGCGTGCGGGCCACGACCAACCGCGACGCGATGCGACTGCTCTTCAGGCACCTGACGCGGGATCAGATCGAGGCGTTCACGCCAGGCGAGCCCGCCGCGGGCACCCGTGGCACCATCGCCCGGCTGGTCGACTCGCTCACCGCCCGTCTCACGCAGCCAGACCTGACGCTCAAAGCCCTCAAGCACGCCGGGTTCAAGGACTTCACCGAGGGCCCGGCCTGGGACACGCCCGTGTTCCTGCGGCAGGATGCGTACAAGGCGCTCACCGAGCCGGTCGAGTTCACCAACGCCGACGCCACGACCACCAGCACGACCCACACCGCCCGCTTCGGCGAGATCGAGCAGCGCGCCTACGCCTGCACGCCCAAGGGCCGCGCGCTGTACGACGCGTGCCTGGCCGCCGCCGAGGCCGCGCGCGACAAGGACCCGAGCCTGCCCAAGCGCGACCCCGCGGCCTACGAGGCGATGTACTCCCGCCACTTCGTCGCGTTTCCCAGGTCCATCCCCGCGCTGCTGGAGCAGGGGCTGATCTTCGCGCGATATGCCGCCACCGCCAATGGCCTCAGCCAGCGCGGGCGGATCAAGGTCGGTCCGGCCGGCGCCGACATCAGCCACCTCCTCCGCGATGGATACGCCCGATACGACGGCCTGCGGTACGAGGACTTTCTGCCCGTCTCCGCCGCCGGTATCTTCGCGTCGAACCTGAATCAGTACGGGACCAAGTCGACCGCGGCCGTGAAGCCGACGTACACGCAGGCCGCGCTGGAGGCGACGCTGGGGCGAGCGATCATCGACGCGGATGCGGCGTATCGCGGCATCTGGGCCGCATCGGTCCTCGAGACATTCGAGGCGCTGGGATTGACCGAACAGGTCGCGGCGGCGGCGATGGCAGAGTTGGAGCGGGCCGCCCAGGCCGCGCCCGTGGGGGCGATGGCGACGACGCCGGTGGTGCCGACGCAAGCTCCGGCGATGGCGTCCGCGCGGCGGTGAAAGCCAGCGCCGACGCGACCGCCCGTCGTTGAGAAGGCGGCGCGCGGTGTGGGCGTCGCCACACCCGCATTCGCTCGCGCGCCACGCTCGCACTATGCGCCTTCGCCGCGTAGACCCTTTGGCCTCTTGCTCCCTTCGTTTCCTCCTCTCTCCGTCTCTTGGTCACTTCATCTCTTGGTCTCTTGCCGCCCTCTACTCTCCCCCATGCCCTGGCGCCTCGCCATCGACACCGGCGGCACCTTCACCGACTGCCTGGCCACCCCGCCCGACGGCCCGACGCGGCGAGTGAAGGTCCTGTCGTCCTCCGCCATCCGCGCCCGCGTCGTGGCCCGTCCAGACCCCCGCACCATCACCACGGCCTGGGACATCCCCGCCCACACCCTCGCCGGATGCACGCTCGCCCCGCTCGATGCCACAAGCCTTCTGCCCCATGCCTTCCCCTCCATCATCCATCACGACACCGCGGCGATCACCCTCTCCGCCCCGCTCGATCTGAAACTCCTCCCACCCGGCTCCGTGTTTGAGGTCCGCTCCCCCTGGCAGCCTCCGATCCTGGCCGCACGCATCGCCACCGCCACGCCCGCCCACGCCGCGCTCCCGCCGATCCACATGCGCCTGGCCACCACCCGCGGAACCAACGCGCTCCTGGAACGCCGCGGCCATCCACCCGCCCTCTTCATCACCCGCGGGTTCGCCGACCTGCTCGACATCGGCGACCAGACCCGCCCCGATCTCTTCGCGCTACGCATCGTCAAGCCCGAGCCGCTGCACGCGACCTCGGTGGAAGTGACCGAACGCCTTGCCGTGGATGGCTCGGTCCTCACCACGCTCGATCTGGACGAACTCCGCCCGCGCGCCATCGCCGCGCTGGGTGCCGACCTCGATGTCGGGGACGCCGGCCACTGGGGCCACCCCGCCCCCTCCCGCCGCTCCGGTGAGACGTTCGCGGCGGACGATGTCGTGCCGCGCACGACCGCCCCTCGCCCCGCCGCCGTCGCCTTCATGCACTCCTGGCGCAACCCGGCCCACGAACTCGCCGTCGCCGCCATGCTCCGCCAGATCGGCTTCACCCACGTCTGCACCTCGGCCAGCCTCTCGCCGCTTATCGGCTTCCTCTCCCGCACGCAGTCCGCCGTCGTCAACGCCTACCTCTCTCGCGTCGTCGGCGACTACCTCGCCGGTGTCGAGTCAGACCTGGGCCCCGGCAGCCAACTGCTCGTCATGACCAGCGCGGGCGGGCTGTGCCGCGCCGCCGACTTCCATCCAAAGGACTCGCTCCTTTCAGGCCCGGCCGGCGGCCTCCTGGGCGCGGCCGACGCCGCTCGACACGCGAGCGAAGCGAGCCGACCCCCTCCACCGCGCGCGGGGGAGGTGCCCACAAGCCTCGGCGATGTCGGCGGAGGGCGCACTTCGGCTGCCCAACTGTCCAGGCCCTCCGGGACGGACGCGATCCGCAACTCCACACCCCCCACCCCACTCTCCCGTCGTTTCGCGGAGCCCACATGTGAAGAGGCGGCGAACTTCGACCGCCTCCTCACCTTTGACATGGGAGGAACCAGCACCGATGTCGCCCGCTGCACATCCGCCGCACGCCGCGAGTTCCCGCTCACGCGCGAGCACCGCGTCGCCCACGCCCGCATCCTGGCCCCCGCCGTCGCCGTCGAGTCCGTCGCCGCCGGCGGCGGCTCCATCTGCTCCTTCCACAACGGCGAACTCCGCGTCGGACCGGAATCCGCCGGTGCCCACCCCGGCCCGGCCTGCTACGGAGCGGGCGGCCCACTCACCATCACCGATTGCCACCTCCTGCTCGGGCGACTCGCGCCCGCCCGCTTCCCGGTCCCACTCGACACCCAGGCGGCGCGAGCGGCGGCCCAGCGCGTGCTCGAGCACGTGAACACGGTCTCTGGAGCATCCGCCACCCAAGCAAACCAGCCTCCCGTCCGGAGCGCGAGCGACCGTCGCCGGGGGTCGAAGCCCCCAGACCGGCCTGAAGCGGATCACGGCCCAAGAGGGGCCGACGAGTCGCAAAGACCCGCGTCGAGCTCTCGCGCTTCGTCGATCCCTCCGCAGTCGCCGCCAGAAGCAAACGCTGATCCGGGGGCTGAAGCCCCCAGCTACCTTCATGCGCCCTCCGGGCGAAGACCTCTCGCTCCAACGCCCGCCACCGCCCCGTTCGCGTCTGGCCTTGCGGTTTCTCCCGCTCTCACCCTCGAATCCCTCCTCGAAGGCTTCCTCACTCTCGCCGACGAGCGCATGGCCGACGCCATCCGCCGAATCTCCATCCGCCAGGGCGAAGACCCCACCTCCTACACCCTGCTCGCCTTCGGCGGCGCGGGCGGCCTCCACGCCTGCGCGCTGGCCGAGCAACTCAGCATCTCGACGGTCCTGATCCCGCCAGACGCCGGGCTGCTGTCGGCCCGGGGGTTGTCAGTCGCCACCATCCAGCGAACCGCGCAGCGACAGGTGCTTTGGGGCTTCGATGATGACGCGGGCGATCAACCCCCGACTCCCGCGGGGGGCTTGGATCCGATCCCCCCGCGGGAGCGGGGCGGTTGGCTTCACGACGCGCTGGCCGAACTCGCGCGCCACGCCGCCGACGCCGTCGCGCGCGAGGGCATCGCGCCCGATCGCATCCGCATCTCGCGCCGCGAAGCCGCCGTCCGCGTTCAAGGCCAGTCCGCAACCCTCGACATCCCGGCCGACGACATCGCCCGCATCCCCGCGCGCTTCGCCGACGCCTATGTGCGCACGTTCGGCCACGCCCCGCCGCCGCGCCCCCTCGAGATCGAGTCGCTCCTGGTCGTCGCGAGTTCCCCC
>CAZHKB010000139.1:0-7293 GCA_964533405.1 uncultured Phycisphaeraceae bacterium
GTGATATCCTCCCCCCATGCCCCGACGAGCACTCTCAATCACCGCGCTCGTTCTCCTCGCGCCCCACACCCTCGCTCAGCCCACTGGCTCTCAACCCACCTACGAACTCGACGACTCCGGTGCCTGGGTCCAGACCGCTTCTCCAGACGCTGGCACCGACGCCTCCGCGCTGGCCGAGGCCCGTCGCCTCATCGTCGAGGGCAACACCTCCGAAGCCATCAACATCATCGACACCTGGCTCTCAACCCACGGCCGCGCCATCAGCCCCTACGTCCCCGAGGCCCTGCTTCTGCGGGGCGACGCCCGCGTCGCCGCCGACGATGAGTACGGCGCGCTCGTCGACTACGAGGCCGTCACCATGTACCCCGAGTCACCCCACTTCGTCACCGCCCTCGAACGCGAGTTCGAGATCGCTCTGCGCTATCTCAACGGCCTGCGCCGCAAGTTCCTGGGCGTGCGCATTGAGGACGCCCGCCCCACCGGCGAGGAACTCATGGTCCGCATCCAGGAACGCCTCCCCGGCAGCCGCTTGGCCGAGCAGGCCGCCATCGAACTGGCCGACTACTGGTACCGCCGCCGCGACATGCCCATGGCCTCCGAGATGTACGAGATCTTCACACGCAACTTCCCCAACTCCGCCTTCCGCCGCTGGGCCATGCAGCGCCGCATCTACGCCAGCCTCACCCGCTACAAAGGACCACGCCACGACACCACCGGCCTCGAAGACGCCCAGCTCCTCATCGACGAGTTCCGCGACCAGTACCCCCAGGACGCCGAGAGCGCGGGAATCAACGACGCCCTGCTCACCCGCGTCGATGAGTCCCTCGGCGAGAAGATGCTCGAGACCGCCCGCTGGTACCTCAAGACCAAGGACGACGCCTCCGCCCGATTCACCCTCCGCCGGCTCGTCCGCGACCACCCGCGCACCGCCGCCGCCGTCGAAGCCCTCCGCATCATGGAAGACCGCGGCTGGGGCACCATCATCCCCCAGCCCCAACCCGAGCCAGCACCCCAGCCCCAACCCGAGGCCACGCCGTGAGGCGCCCCCGCCTCAACAGAGCCGGCCGCGCAAGCGGTCGCCCACCCGCCTCCTGCCCTCGCGGGTCCGCCAAACACCGTGCCGCGATCACCCTCGCCCTCACCCTCCTCCTGCCCTCCTGCGCCTCCGACCCCTCCCAGGGCTATTCCTTCGCCACCACCTTCGATCAGTCCGTCCACACCATCTCCGTCCCCATCTTCGAGAACGACACCTACCACGTCGGCGTCGAATCCCAGCTCACCGAGGCCATCATCTCCGAGATCAGGCGCACCACCCCCTGGGCCGTCACCCCTGAACGCCCCGGCGGCGGGGGCGACACCACCCTCTCGGGCGTCGTCCGCGCCGTCGAGCTCGACCGCCTCTCGACCTCCCGCGACAGCGGCCTGGTCGAGGAGCAGATCGTCAGCGTCGAGATCGACTTCGACTGGCGCGACAACCGAACCGGCGAGCTCCGCCTCTCACGCCGCCGCTTCGCCGCCGCCGGCTCGTTCATCCCGGGGCGCCCCACCGGCGACCGTATCGACGTGGGCCAGCGCGAGGCCCTCCAGCAACTCGCCCGCGACATCGTCTCCGAACTCCGCTCAACCTGGTGACCCGACTATCCACGCCGCGCTTGCAACGTGCGATCCCCCAGGAACACCGCCACCGCCGCATCCCCCCCGCTCGCCGCCGCCACGAACCTGAACCGCACCGACTTCGCACCCACCGGAAAGAACTCCAGCCCGCCCACATGCACCAGGTTCCGATTCGAGTACCCCTCCAGCCGGAACTCCAGGCCTCGCCGACCCTCCGCGATCGTGAACGACCCCATCGCTCCCCGCGTGATCGTGTACGTCCCCGTGATCCGCCCCGGCTCATCCACCGCCTGCGTGATGGCCGCGTCGTCCGCTCCCTCCAGCGTCGACAGGTACTCGACCACCGCCGCCGCCTCCTCGCCGCCGGCCCGCGCGTGCGACATCAGCGTCAGGCTGTGCGGCCCAGTAAGCCGCTGGATGCCGGGCATCGCCTCCACGATCGCCCGCACGGCGGCAACGTTGCCGAGCATGGCAAACGTGAACAGGTCGGGCCTCGCGCCGAACGACATCAGCAACTCGGCGATATCGCGCCGCCCGACGTGCGACGCCGCCCCGATCGCCGTCTCAAAGTCGCCCATGCCCCAATCCACCACCGAATTGGCCAGTTCGGGCCGCTGGGTCACCAGCTCCTTGACGCGGTCGAGGTTTGCATGGGACGCGCCGACCACCTCGCGCGCGACCGCATCGGCGGTGTAGGGCGACCATGGCGTCGCCTCCGGGCTCGGCTCATCGGGCTGCGAGCCGCGCGCTCGAATGCCGATCGCGGTCGCCCCGAGACCCGCCGACATCCCCAGGAACCCGCGTCGAGTGACTGCCATGACCCGCCCTTTCGGTGTGCAGAGCGATGTACCGGGGTTTTCGGCACCGGTTCCACCATGCGGAACCAGGAGGGCGGTGCCAGCCCCCGCACGGCTCGCTCGGAGCATTCGCCTGCAAGCGGCGGCTCATGCGGGGGCTTGCGCCGCCCTCCTGGTTGGGGAATCGCGAGGCCAAATGCGTGGTCCGCATCAACCTGTGGTACGCGCCTGCTGATTGGCCAGCGAGGTGAAGGCCGCGAATCCGAAGGGTTTGGAGTCGTCGGCATCGCCGGGGCGACCGGCGGCGGCGTCCTGCTTGCGCGACTGCTCCTTCAGGCGGTCCATGAGGTCTTCGGTGATGGCGTGGATGGCGCGGATCTCGTGGAGCGGGAGGGTGAACACCTCGCCGGAGGGCGCGACGATCTGGAAGATCGTGCACTGGACGTCGACGGACAGGTCGCGTTCGGCCTGCGTGCCTGGGACCGAGCAGGCGAGCAGGGGGCGGACGTCGGCGATGGGGATGCGCTCGCCGGCCTTGGTCAGGATGGCGACACGGCCATCGAGCGGCATGTCCGGGTGCGCGCCGGGGGGCAGGCCACCTTGCTCGGAATCCTCATCGCCGACCGCGCCGGCGCGTGGGGTGGGCTTGGGGGTGAGTTCGGGCGCGGTGGTGATGGTCGCACCGTCGATGCGGACCTGGCCGCGGCGGGTCTCGAGTTCCGCCATGATCTGGTACCGGCGGGAGTCGGCCTGGACGGCCATGCTGGTCAGGATCTCGCGGACGATGTTCTGCCAGAACAGGTCGCGTGTGACGGCGACCTCGCTGTACGGGTGGGCGTGGGGCGTGGTGGAACCCGGGCCCGCGTGGATGGTGGTGGCGGCGGGCGCGGGCTTGGACGGGGTTGGCATCACGGTTGTTCCGTCGGCGGAGGGGTTGGCCGCGCCGGGTCGGGGCGGGGCGTCGCTCAGCGCGATGCGGAATCTTTGGCGCGCTCGCGCCAGTACTCGATGTCGTCGCGCAGATCGTCGAGGCGGTAGCGCCACGCGCTGCGCAGGGAGTATCGGGACGTGCCAACATCGGTCCGCCCGGGCGGTGCGGCCAGCAGGATTTCGGGGTACTCGCGGAGGAGTTCCTCGGCGTGGTCGACGGCGGCCGCGGCCCGCGCGAGGCGATCGAGGCCTTCTTCGCCGGCGCGGCGGTGGTCGTGGACGGAGACTTCGCGGCGGTCGGGGCGCTGGCGCTGGAGGTCGAGGCCGCGGCGCGTGTCCTCGAGCGCGACATCGGCCTGGCGGAGCAGGGCGTGGACCTGTTCGCGGCTGGAGTGCAGTGCGGACTCGATGAGTTCGGGGCGGGGCGTTTGGCCGCGATGGCCGACGGCGCGGCAGACCTGGGCGACGCTGGGTGCGAGGATGGCTTCGATGCCGAGGGCGGCCAGGGCTCGGGCATCCAGTGGCTCTCCCGCGCCGGAGTCGGCGTCGGGGAGCCACGCGCTGGAGATGGTGGGGTCGATCTCGCGGCCGGCCAGCGAGCGTTGGACGGCCATGCGGAACTCCTCGATGGCGTCGGCGGCGACCAGGTCGTCGGGGAGCAGGTCTGCGGACCAGTCGCCGCGCTCGAAGGAGATGGCGGTGGCGGGGTCGATGGCAACGCGGTCGCCGACCGCGAGGGCGAGGGCGAGGGCGGGGGCGGTGACGCGGCGGTCGCGGTCGTCGATGAGGAAGCCGATGGTGGGGACCTCGGAATCGCGGATGGCGGCGGCCAGCGCGAGCAGGACGTCCGGGCGGGTTCGGTTGGCGTCGATTTCGAGGACGAGGAGGGTGGTGCGGTCTTCGCGGGCCTGGTCGAGTCGGGCGCGAAGGTCGTCGACGCAGGCCATGGAGTCGAGGTCGCCGCGGAGGCGGATGTGGGCGGCGCGGGCGCGGGATGGGAGTGTGGAATCGTCGCGCTGGGGGACGGTGGAGATGGGTTGTGGTTCGGCGTCGGGCTGGCGCGCGGCCAAGGGCGCGCTGCTGAGCGCGGCGGCGAGGATGGAGATGATGGTCCAGCGCACCACCATGCGTTGGCTCCGGCTGCAAGTGAGAGACGCACCACCGATGCGAGAGGGGTTTGTAGCAGATTGGGGATTGGGTTGCAAGGGGCAACTGGGCCAAAGGGGCGACTGGGTTGCGGGGCGTCGGGCCCGTGTGGCCGCATTCGGCGGGGTCGGAGACCCCGCACCGCCTTTGAGAGGGGGCGTCGGGGCGCGCGCACGGCGTGGTGTGGCACCCCCTCACCCTGCCTTTGCCCATTGAGCAGGGCGGAATGGGGAGAGGGGGAGTGCGTCGTGTGCGATGGGTTTCCGGGGCTTCACACAACCTGTATACTGCGGAGTCCGTTGCCGATGCTGGTGGCCTCGGCGGGCGGGCATGACGCCTCGATGCACCCGGGCCGCCCCGGGTGCCGACAAAGGAGCGCAGTCCGATGGCGGTACGCATTCCGGCCAACTTCCGCAACATCTGCCTCGTGGGGAACACGGGGACGGGCAAGACGACGCTGACCGAGCGGCTGCTGTTCTCGACGGGGGTGATCCCGCGGATGGGCACGGTGGAGGAGGGGAACACGGCCAGCGACTGGGCGGACGACGAGCACAGCCACAAGCACTCGCTGCGGCCGTCGATCCTGTTCTTTGAGCACGAGCACCATGTGGTGAATCTGATCGATACGCCCGGATTGGCGGACTTCGTGGGGCACGCGATCGCGTGCTACCCGGCGGTGGAGACGGTGGCGGTGTGCGTGGAGCCGATGCGGGGGGTGGAGAGCACGACGAGGCGGCTGATGGCGGTGGCGGCCGAGCGCAACCTGCCGCGGCTGATCATCGTGAACAAGATCGATGAGGCGAATGCGGACGTGGAGGGGCTGGTCGAGCAGATCCGCGAGGCGTTTGGGCCGGAGTGCCTGCCGATCAATCTGCCCGCGAGTGTGGGGGCGGCGAACAAGGGGGCGGCGGTGGTGGATGTGTTCGAGCACGAGCACGCGGATGGGGGCGAGCCGGATTTCTCATCGGTGGAGGAGGCGCACCAGAGGATCATCGAGCAGGCGATCGAGGTGGATGAGGAGTTGATGTCGGCGTACCTTGAGAAGGGGGCGGCGGGGCTCACGCCGCAGCAGACGAGGCGCGCGTTCCGGCGCGCGCTGTGCGAGGGGCACCTGATCCCGATCTGCTTCGTCTCGGCGCGGACGGGGGCGGGGATTGAGCAGTTGCTGCACATCTTCGCGACGCTGCTGCCCAGCCCGCTGGACGGGAATCCGCGGACATTCCTCAAACGCACGCCCGATGGCAGCGAGGTGAACTTCCACGGCGATGAGAACCCGGACGACCCGCTGCTGGCGCATGTGTTCAAGATCGAGTCGGACCCGTATGTGGGCAAGATCGGGGTGTTCCGGGTACACCAGGGGACGATCAAGGCCAAGACCGAGGTGTACATCGACGACGCCAAGAAGCCGGTTCGGATCGGGCACCTGATCAAGCGGCGCGGCAAGGAGCAGATCGAGGTGGAGGCGGTGGGCCCCGGGGATATCGGGGCGGTGGCGAAGATCGATGAGGTTCACTTCAACGCGACGCTGCACGCGAGCAACCACGAGTCGTTCCGGCTCAAGCCGCTGGTGCTGCCCAAGCCGATGTTCGGGCTGGCGGTGGAGCTGAAGAACCACAAGGACGAGACGAAGTTCTCTCCGGCGACGCACAAGCTGATGGCCGAGGACCCGTGCTTGGTGGTGGAGCGGGTGCCGGCGACCAAGCAGACGGTGATGCGGGGGATGGGTGAGCTGCACCTGCGGATCATCCTGGAGCGGCTCAAGCACAACTTCGGGATCGAGGTGAGCACCGCGACGCCCAAAGTCGCGTACAAGGAGACGATCAGCGCGAAGGCGGACGGGCACCACCGGCACAAGAAGCAGTCGGGCGGTTCGGGCGAGTTCGGGGAGGTGTACCTGCGGGTGGAGCCGCTGTCGCCGGACGCGGAGGAGAGTTTCGAGTTCGTGAACGCGACGGTGGGCGGGTCGATCCCGCGGCAGTTCCTGCCCGCCATCGAGAAGGGGATCCGGCAGGTGCTGGCCGAGGGCGCGTTCGCGGGGTTCCCGATGTCTGGCGTGAAGGTGGAGGCGTATGACGGGAAGTACCACGCGGTGGACTCGAAGGAAGTGGCGTTTTTCAAGGCCGGGCGGCGGGCGTTCATCGATGCGATCAAGAAAGCCCGGCCCGTGCTGCTCGAGCCGCATGTGATGCTGGAGGTGACGGCGCCGAGCCAGTACATGGGCGACCTGACGGCGGACCTGTCCACGAAGCGGGCGCGGGTGCAGGACACGGGGATGATCGGGGCCGACACCTGCGTGATCCGGGCGACGGCGCCGCTGGGTGAGCTGCAGAACTATTCGAACCAGTTGAAGTCGATCACGGGCGGGTCGGGCACGTTCACGATGGATTACCACCATGATGAGCAGACGCCGGCGCACGTTCAGCAGGAGGTGATGGCGGCGTTTGGGGGGCACAAAGAGGAGGATTGAGGACGCACGGGTGGGCGGGATTGGGAGCCAGCGCGGGATGCGCGCCCCCTCCATCATCTTCGCAGAGCCTCGATGACACCTCCCGCGCACGCGGGGGAGGGGCTCATCACCAAAGGACGCGGACGCGGACGGTTTCGGGGATGGCTTCGAGGGCGGCCTGGACTTTGTCGGCGTTGGTGGGGGCGATGTCGAGCACGACGTAGCCCAGGTCCTCGAAGGTGCGGAGGTACTGGCCCTCGACGTTCACGCCCAGGTCGGCGACGGCGGCGTTGACGCGGCTGAGCACGCCGGGGACGTTTCTGTGGAAGTGCAGGATGCGGTGGGGGCGGGGTGCGGCGG
>CAZHKB010000140.1:0-7280 GCA_964533405.1 uncultured Phycisphaeraceae bacterium
GCCTTCCGCCCACCCCTGCCCGCAGGGCGGTGCCACCCCGAGTGCCACCAGTCGCGCGTCCCAACGCGTCCGCGGACTGGTGGCACTCGGGGTGGCACCGCCCTGCGGGCAGGGGTGGGCGGAAGGCTGCGATGGCAGCCTTCCGGTCGATTGATCCGAACTTTTCGCAGCCGAAGGCGTCGAACATTCGTAGAATCTCTGTCGAGCGTGCGGCGTGGGTGGCCGGTGTCGCCTGGTTGTACGGGCAATGTCTCGACGCGTCGGGGGTCGCGGACTCGGCTGGCTGGTTTCTGGGCACGGTCACGGCTTGGCCTGGGCGTGTTTGGGGCTGGCGCGGGAACAGTCGAGGCGTGGTGTGAGGTTGGTTGTGAGTCGGATTTGATCACACTGGGGGCCGGAGCCCGGGTGAAGAACAATCGAGGATGGGTCGGCGATCGCCACGGGCGCTCGCGGCAGAAGGGATCGGCGATGGGCAAGACCATGAAGGACGGGACCTTGAAGAACCGAATCGTGTTGCGTCGTTCGGGCCTGACGCTGGCGCTCGTCGCGGGCGGGGTGCTGGTGATGCCGTCGGTGCCGATGGCCGGTCCGGGGACGGCGTGGGCGATGGGCGCTTTCGAGAGCACCGGGGTCGAGACCATCGTGGCGGACAAGATCGTGCTGCGCGATGGGCGGACGCTCGAGGGCACGATCGTCGAGGAGACGGACTCGACGGTGAGCATCAAGCTGACGATCTCGGGGATCACCTCGGGCGTGGCGACGGTGTTCAACAAGAGCGAGGTGCTGCGGATCGACCGCGCGCCGGTGGGCGACCCCGCGCCGGCGACCAGGGTGCCGGCGGGCGGGGGGATGCGCCCGACCACGGCGCAGCCCTCGACGCCCGTGAACCCCAACGCGACGCGGGTGTACCACCTGCGCCTGCGGGGCGAGTTCGCCAAGGACATCACGCAGACGCCGATCCGGGCGGCGATCGAGGACGCGGCGGCCCAGCAGGCCCAGATCATCGTCCTCGAGATCGACAACGAGTGGCAGGCCAACCAGTTCTCGGAGCGTGCGGAGGACGAGCACGCGTTCGACGAGTTCTGGCGGGCCAACGACATCGCGCCGATCTTCACCAACGACGTGCAGTACCTGTGGACCGGGGCCAAGCCCCGCGTGGTGGTGTGGGTGAAGAACGCGATGGGCGGGGCGGCGTTCCTGCCGTTCCTGTCGAGCGAGATCTACTTCCACTCCGACGGGCGGATGGGCGGGATCGGCGACCTGGACACCTACTTCCAGGGCGCCAACGAGTGGTTCATCAGCAAGCAGCAGTCGCTGCGACTGGCGGCGGCCCGGGGCATCGCGTTGGGCGGGGGCTACGACTCTCGCCTGATCGACGCGATGTGCCTGCGTGAGTATGTGCTGTCGGTGGGGTTTGACACGGGGCGTCCGGTGTTCTTCGAGGGTCTGCCCCGCCCCGAGCACGACGAGGAGCTGCTGACCGACGACGGCGAGGGCGCCAACCTGGACTCGGACGCTGCGGTGATCCGGGCTCAGGGCAATGACAACCTGACGCTGCACGCGGAGAACGCCCAGAAGCTGGGCGTGTCGCGCGGGCGGGTGAACTCGCTGAGCGATCTTTTGCACGAGCTGGATATCGAGCGGAATCATGTGATCGTCAGCGACCGGGCCGACCGGATCATGAACGACTGGGCGACGGGGATCGACAACGCGATCCGGTCGTTCGAGCGGATGCGTGACCAGGAGTGGCCCCAGGCGCAGCAGGCCGAGGGAGGCGGTGAGTGGGAGGACCGCAATCGGGCCCGCGGGCGGCAGAAGTCGGTGATCGGTGACATGATCGGGCTGATCCAGCGGTACAAGGAGGTTCTGGACCCCGCGGGCGGACTCAAGGCGCAGTTGGAGTTGGAGCTGGAGGCGATCAGGCTGCGGTCGATCGCGGATCGGCGGCCGTGAGTTCGGTGGCAGCGCCAGGTTGAACAGTTGAACGCGAAGGACGCGGAGTCTGCGAGAGTCGCGAAGTGGGACCGGGAAACGTCGAGCAGTAACAGGGTCGGGGACGGTTGTGCAGAGCCGGGGATTGCCGGCGGGAAGATGAGGATGTCAATGGGGATGAACAGGACGGTTCGGACGCTGCTGGCGGCGGCGGTGATGGCCGCGGGCGTGGTGCTGTGCCAGTCGGCGATGGCGACCGACCGGATCACGCTGAAGACCGGCGAGGTCATCGAGGGGCGGATCGAGCAGGAACTCAACGGGTACGTCTGGTTCAGCGCCCGCATCGGTGGGATCGAGCAGTCCAGGACGCTGGCGCCCGAGGACATCGCGAAGATCGAGCGTGGCGTCGAGAACGGCGGCGCGACACCGACGCCCGGCCCCGCGCCGCGGCAGACCCCGACGCCGGACCAGACCACCGGCACGCCGGTGAATGAGAACGAGGTCACCAAGGGCGTCGTGCTGTCGTTGGGCGGGCCCGAGGGCGACATGGTGGGGCTGTACATGGCCGCCAAGCCGCTGCGCGAGGTGATGCAGGAGCTGATCGACCAGCACGTGGACGTGGTGGTGTTCCATGTCGCTTCGGGGGGCGGGATGCTGATCGAGATCGAGCCGCTGGTGGAGACGATCAAGGAGTACAAGGAGCACTTCCGCGTCGTGGCGTGGATCGACCGGGCCATCTCGGCGGCGGCGATGACCAGCCACGTGGTGGAGGACATCTACTTCAAGACCTCCGGCACCTACGGCGCGTGTACCGGCTTCCGCACCCCCACGCAGGTGGTCGAGGGGCGCGAGCTGGAGGAGGTGCTCTACTTCATGGAGCGCGTGAGCGACTGGGGCCAGAAGAGCCCGTACATCATGCGGTCGATGCAGATCCACGAGCCGCTGTCGGCGAGCGTCGATGAGAACGGCGACGTGACCTGGTATCAGAGCCTGGACGGCGAGCACATCGTCAACAACGGCGAGTACATCCTGACCTTCAACTCGGACCTCGCGGAGAAGCTGCACTTCAGCCAAGGCACGGCCGATAACCTGGACGAGCTGACCAGCGAGCTGGGGATGGGCGAGATCCAGTGGCTCGGCGATCGTCAGCAGGGCGTGGCGTATCCGGTGAGCCAGGAAGAGCAGCACCAGATCGACTTCCGCCTGCTGGTGCAGAAGGCCGAGCAGCGTCTGGGCGAGTACGCGGCCAAGTTCGAGATGGCCCGCTCGGCGATAGGCGGTGACCAGCAGATGCGGGCGGCGATGGGCCAGCGCGCTCTCCAGGCCCTGCAGGAGATCAAGCGCCTGGTCGAGAACAACCCGAACTTCGCGCTGATGCGCGGCTTCGACGACATCGAGGCGTTCCGGGAGTGGTACGAGCAGACGGTTGACGAGGTGCGGCGCGAGATGCGGTGAGCCGAGAAACAACGTGACCACGACGCCCCGGCTGCCCGGGGCGTCTTTGCCTTTGAAACTGGCCGGGGTCGATCGGTTTGAACGCGAGGCACGCGAAGTGCGCCATGACGGGAGAAGGAGCAGGGGTCGGTTTGGGGCATTGGCACGGGCGTCGGAGCCGGCGGAGCGGTCGGCGGAGGTGGAGCTGCCCACCCGATTTGTTCCTGGCTGACGTTGCGAACTCCGCGTTGAAGCGGGTTGGACGAGGGTCGCCGTATCATGGAGCCGGGACGGCGCACCTTTGACGCGCCCGCCCGGTACGGGGATGACCATGAGCACGACCACGCACAGGATGTCCACGGAGTTTGTCCCCGCCTCGCTGGACGCGGCCCGGTTCGGGGGCGTCGAGCCGCTGGCCAAGGCCTTGCTGACCCGCGCGGTGACTTCGGGCGCGGAGCTGGAGCGGTGGCTGGCGGATCGCAGCGAGTTGGACGCGGCCTGCAACGAGGCGCGGGCGAATCTCTACATCGCCATGACCTGCGACACCGCGGACAAGGTGCGGGCCCAGGCGTACACGCGGTACATCGAGGAGGTCGCGCCCAGACTCGAGCCGCTGGCCTTCGAGCTCGACAAGCGGCAGGCGGCCCTGAGCAAGCAGCACGGCGGGATGATGGTGGCCCGAGGCGGGCGGCTGGAAGTCGTCACGCGGGACGTGACGGCCAACGTCGAGATCTTCCGCGAGGACAATATCCCGCTCCAGACGCAGCTGGAGAAGCTCAACCAGGACTACCAGACACTGATCGGGGCCATGACGGTGGAGTTCGACGGCGGCGAGAAGACCCTGCCGCAGATGGGCAAGTATCAGGAGCAGACCGACCGCAAGGTCCGCGAGGACGCGTGGCGGAAGGTGGGCGAGCGGCGGCTCAAGGACCGCGAGGCCATCGACGCGATCTTCGACCAGCAGGTCGCGCTGCGGGACCGCGTGGGCAAGAACGCGGGGTTCAAGGATTACGTCGGCTACGCCTTCAAGAGCAAGTACCGGTTCGACTACGCGCCGGCCGACTGCTTCAAGTTCCACGCGGCGGCGGAGAAGGTGATCGTGCCGTTCAACCGTGCGCTGGATGCGCGCCGGAAGAAGCAGATGGGGCTGGGCAGCCTGAGGCCCTGGGACCTGGGGGTTGATCCCAAGGGTCGTGGCCCGCTCAAGCCGTTCGAGGGCGGGCGTGAGTTGATGAAGAAGAGCAAGCGTTCATTCGAGAAGCTGGACGCGCGGCTGGCGATGATGTTCAACACGCTGGGCGACGGCTCGAACACCAAGGGGCCGGTGGGGGAGGAGAAGCTGGACCTGGACTCGCGCAAGGGCAAGGCGCCGGGCGGGTACCTGTACATGCGGGACCGGATCCGCGAGCCGTTCATCTTCATGAACGCGGCGGGTCTGCACCGGGACGTGGAGACGATGGTTCACGAGGCGGGGCACGCGTTCCACTCGATGTTGTGCAAGGATGAGCCGCTGCTCGCGTATCGCCACGCGCCGCTCGAGTTCTGCGAGGTGGCGAGCATGGCGATGGAGCTGATGACGATGAAGCACTGGGGGGGGCCCGACGGGTTCTACCCGAATGCGAGCGACTTCGCCCGGGCTCAGCGGCAGCAGTTGGAGGGGTCGGTGAGCCGGCTGGCGTGGATCGCGACGATCGATGCGTTCCAGCACTGGATCTACACGAATCCGGGGCACACGCGGACGCAGCGCGAGGCGTTCTGGCTGGAGCTGGACCAGCGGTTCGGGGCCGATGTCGAGTGGGTGGGGCTGGACAGGTTCAGGCCCGTGATCTGGCACCGCCAGCCGCACTTGTTCGGCTCGCCGTTCTACTACATCGAGTACGGGATCGCGCAGCTGGGGGCGTTGCAGCTGTGGGTGCACAGCCTGGAGCGGGGAGAGGACGCGGCCATCAACCAGTATGTGAAGGGGCTTTCGGTGGGCGGGTCCAGGCCGTTGCCCGAGTTGTTCCGCGCGACCGGGCTGGAGTTTGAGTTCGGTGAGGGGATGTTCAGGAAGATCGTGGATCGTGTGGAGCGGGAGCTGGAGAAGTTGCCGGAGTGAGCGCGGGGCGCCGCCTGCAACGACAGGGGTGGGGGGCCTCCGGCCCCCCACGCGCCAGGGTGTTGGAGTTCCGATGCTGCCGCGGGGCCGGAGGCGCCTCACCCCTGTTGTGTGCTACAGGCCGTACACCGGCTTGAGTCGGCTCTCGAGGTGTCGCAGCAGCGGGTCGGCAGACAGCGGCTTGCCGGTGATGCGCTGGCAGAGGTCGGCGGCGAGGTAGCGACGGCCATGCTGGTGGATGGCGGCGCGGAGCCATTCGCGGAGCGGGCCGAACTCGCCGCGGGCGATCTGGGCTTTGAGGTCGGGGATTCCGGCGGGCACGTCGTCGGCCGCGCCGGGGGCTTTGCCGGCGGTGTTGATGGTCTCCCACAACTGGGCGGCATAGAGGTTGCCCAGGCAGTAGGTGGGGAAGTACCCGATCAGGCCGGCGGACCAGTGGATGTCCTGCAGGCAGCCGCGGCGGTCGTCGGGCGGGGTGAGCCCCAGCATGTCCTTGAAGGCGGCGTTCCAGGCGGCGGGCACGTCGCGGGCTTCGAGGTCGCCGCTCAGCAGGGCTCTTTCGATCGAGAACCGCAGCATGATGTGCAGGTTGTACGTCGCCTCGTCGGCCTCGACGCGGATGAAGGACGGGCGGGCGGTGTTGGCGGCGCGGTAGAGGTCATCGGCGGAGAACTTGGAGAGCGCGCCGCCGAACTCCTCATCCGCCATCGGCTTGAGCCAGTGCCAGAACTCCGGGCTGCGGCCCACGAAGTTCTCCCACATGCGGGACTGGGATTCATGGATGCCCAGCGAGACCGCGTCGGCGGCTGGCTCGCCGAAGCGGGCGGGATGCGAAACACCCTTGCCGACGGAAGCGCGCGCGAGCTTGGGCAAACCCTGCTCGTAGAGCCCGTGCCCGCACTCGTGCATGGTGCCGTAGAGGGCGTCGGTGAAGCGCTCGCCGCGGTAGCGGGTGGTCAGGCGGGTGTCGCCGGGGGCGATGCCCGAGCAGAAGGGGTGGGTGGTGACGTCGAGTCGCCCGGCGTCGAGGTCGAAGCAGAGAGCCTTGAGGACGCGCGTGCCGAGCTTGTGCTGCCGGTCCTCGGGCACGCTGGCGTTGAGCGGGGCGTCGGAGGGCGGCTTGCCCTTGGCGGCGATGGTCTGGATGAGGGTGGAGAGGCGGGCGCGGAGGGGGGTGAAGATCGCGTCGATCTGCTTGGCGGTGGCGCCCGGCTCATACTCGTTGAGCAGGGCGTCGTAGGGCTCGCCGCCGGAGGGCCAGCCGTAGCACTCGGCCTTGCGGCGGGCCAGGGCGATCATCTTGGTGAGGGCGGGCTCGAAGGCCTTGAAGTCGGACGCGACCCGCGCCTTCTTCCAAGTCTCGGTCGCCAGCGCGCTGGTGCGGGCCCACTCCTCGACCAGGTCGGTGGGCAGTTTGGTCGCCAGGTCGTAGTCGCGCCGGAACTCGCGCATGTTGGGGGCGACGATCGGGTCTGAGAGCAACGAGCGATCGGCCTCGCACGCGGCGATCAGGTCGCCCATCTGCTTCGAGGTGGCTCGCTCGTGGACGAGCGAGGCGAGGATGGCCTCCTGCTCGGCCCGGTTGTCGGCGCCGGCGGGGGGCATGTAGGTCTCGTGGTCCCACTGCGTGAGGGCCGACACGGACTTGAGCGTGGCGATCTCGCGGGCGCGGGTGAGGAGTGTCTGGTAGTGGGACATGGGGACTCCTGTGCTTCGTGTTCAACGCAAAGGTCGCGACGGGGAGGCGGGGCCAGTGATACGAACTCGCGATGGAACTCGGGCGTCGTCGTGCCACCGATCGCTGCGTTGAGCGATC
>CAZHKB010000141.1:0-7276 GCA_964533405.1 uncultured Phycisphaeraceae bacterium
ATCCCCCCCGATGCCGCCCCCTCCGCCCGATCGCGACTACTTCGCGGTGCAACTCGAGGAAGGCCGCTGGGTGTGGCTGTGCCGCCAGGTGGGCGCGGGGCGGTGGTACGCGCAGGGAGAGTGGGGGTAAGAACTCCCTTCATGGACCAAGGCCGACAAACGCACATGGGATCGGATGATGCAGCGTGCCCGAGAACGAGTTCCCCAAACTGAAACTGCACCCGTATCAGGATCGCCAGGGCGTGATGCCGCCCGAAGCTCCCGACGCGGCCATCGCGCCCCCGTACGCCGAGCTGTGCGTCACCAGTAACTACACCTTCCTCACGGGCGCGAGCCACCCCGAGGAGTTCGTGCAGCGGGCCGCCGCCCTGGGCTACCGCGCCGTTGCGCTCACCGACACCAACACGCTCGCGGGCGTGGTGCGGGCCCATGTGGCGGCCAAGGACGCCGGCCTCCGCTTCGTCCTGGGCTGCCGCCTGCGCCTGCTCGACCTGCCCGGCGTGTCCCTGTTCGTCTATCCCACCGACATGGCCTCCTACGGCCGCCTGTGCCGCCTGCTCACCACCGGCAAGCGCCGTGCGCCCAAGGGCCAGTGTCACCTCCGGCTCGAAGGCGTCGAGCAGTGGAACCAGGGCCTGCTGGCGATCGTGGAACTGGAAGGCCGAGACGCGTGCAACGGGCGGCATGGCTGCGGCTCTGAGCAACCCTGCCTCGCGCCCGAAGACCAGGGGCCCGCACAATCTCAGTCTCCGCACGCCGCTTCGCGATGGATCGATTCTGAAGAAGGCATCCAGGCAGCGCGGCATCAAGGCATCGAGCCGGAGCCCGAGCCCCTGGCAACCCTCTCGCGCCTGCGCCGAATCTTCGACGACGACCGCCTCTCCCTCGCCCTGCGCCCGACCTATGGCGCGGAGCGCGGCCTCGACGACGCGACCGCCATGGCTCGCACCGCCGACCTCTCCCGCGCGGCCGGTGTCCCCCTGTGCGCGACCAACGGCCCGCACTGCCACGTCGCCGGTCGCCGCATGTTGCAGGACGTGCTCACCTGCATCCGCCACACCTGCACCCTGGCCCAGGCCGGCTTCAGGCTCCACGCCAGCGCCGAGCGGCACCTGAAGCCGCCCGACGAGATGCTCCGCCTCTTCGCCGCCTGGCCCGGAGCGATCGACCGCGCGCTGCGGATCGTCGCGCGCACCGCCGGCTTCACGCTCGACGACCTGCGGTACGAGTACCCCGACGAGGTGGTGCCCGAGGGCACGACGCCCCAGGCCCACCTGGCCGCGCTGACCTGGAAGGGCGCGGCCGATCGCTACCCGCCGACCGCGGCGAACCGAGCGCCCGCCGACACCGCGCAGGTGCCCGACCTCTCCGCCCTGCCCGACAAAGTAAGAAAGCAAATCGAGCACGAACTGGCCTTGATCGACGAGCTCGGCTACGCCCGCTACTTCCTGACCGTCCACGACCTGGTCCGCTTCGCGCGGGAGGAGGCGGGCGAGACGCCGATCCTGTGCCAGGGGCGCGGGGCGGCGGCCAACTCGGCGGTGTGCTACTGCCTTGGCGTCACCAGCGTCGATCCCTCGCGGATCGACGTGCTGTTCGAGCGGTTCATCAGCCGGGAGCGCAACGAGCCGCCCGACATTGATATTGACTTCGAGCACGAGCGGCGCGAGGAGGTCATCCAGTACATTTATAAGAAGTACGGGCGCGATCGAGCGGCCCTGACCGCCGAGGTCATCTCGTACCGACGCCGCAGCGCGGTCCGCGACGTGGGCAAGGCCCTGGGCCTGTCGCTCGACACCGTCGATCGACTGGCCAAGAGCGTGGACTGGTGGGACGCCGGCGTGCTGAATGGGCCGGCGATCCGGGAGATGGGCCTGAACCCCGAGGACCCGACGCTGAAGTGGCTCGCCCGACTGACCGCCGAGATCCTGGGTTTCCCGCGGCATCTCTCGCAGCACGTCGGCGGCTTTGTGATTACAAGAAAAGCCCTGTGCGAACTGGTCCCCGTCGAGAACGCGGCCATGCCCGACCGCACCGTCATCGAATGGGACAAGGACGACATCGATGCCATGGGCATGCTGAAGGTGGACTGCCTTGGCCTGGGGATGCTGACGGCGCTGAGGAAATGCCTGGATTTCGTGAACGGCCCCGGCGGGGCCACGGGATGCAGCCACGGGTGGAGCGAGTCTTCGAGCGCCACCCGTGGAAGCCCGGTGTTGATCGAACCGCCCCGCGGGGGCGGAGGAGTCGGGTCGGATCGGGACTTCGATGGGGTCGCTTCGCCACTGCCGGGGCGAAACGGCGTTGTGTGCGCCCGATCCACGGGTTTCGCCAGCGAAGCGCCAGCTCCACCCGTGGCTACAACCCGGTGTCCCTCCGGGACACGCCCCAGGCCGTCCCTTGCGCTCCACACGATCCCCCCCGAAGACCCCGCCGTCTACGCCATGATCCAGAAGGCCGACACCGTCGGGGTGTTCCAGATCGAGAGCCGGGCCCAGATGTCGATGCTGCCTCGCCTGAGGCCCGCGTGTTTTTATGATCTTGTCATCGAGGTCGCGATCGTTCGCCCGGGGCCGATCCAGGGCGACATGGTGCATCCTTACTTGCGTCGGCGCAACGGCGAGGAGGACATCCCCGAGAACGCGCACCCGGCGTTCAAGGAGGTTCTGGGCAAAACCCTCGGCGTTCCGCTGTTCCAGGAGCAGTGCATGGCCCTGGCCGTCAAGGCCGCCGGCTTCACGCCCGGCGAGGCCGACCAGCTCCGCCGCGCCATGGCCGCCTGGAAACGCAAGGGCGACCAGATCGTCCGCTTCGGTCGCAAACTCATCGACGGCATGATGGAGCGCGGCATCCCGCGTGAGTTCGCCCAGCGCTGCTTCGAGCAGATCAAGGGCTTCAGTTCCTACGGATTCCCCGAGAGCCACGCCGCGTCGTTCGCCCTGCTCGTGTACGCGTCCGCGTGGCTCAAGTGCCACCACCCGGCCGAGTTCACCGCCGCGCTCATCAACAGCCTGCCCATGGGCTTCTACGCCCCGGCCCAGTTGGTGCGAGACGCCAGGGAGCACGGCGTGGTGGTGCGCGAGATCGACGTGAATCAGAGTGTGTGGGATTGCAGCATCGAGGCGTCTTCGCCCGGATGGCGCGCGAACGTTGCCAGGGGCTTTAGCCCCCGGTTCGCGAGAGAGGAGCCCTCGACCCCGAAGGGGTCGACGGGCGGTGTGACTCAGTCGGTCATCGGACGCCCGTTGGCACCAGAGGTCGGATCGCTCGTCGACCCCCCCGGGGTCGAGGGCTCGCTGGGCGTCAACCAGGGGCTGAAACCCCTGGCAACGTTCGTGCGCCCTCCGGGCGAAGAGAGGAGGCCATCCATCCGCCTGGGAATGCGCCTCATCACCGGCCTGTCCCAGGCCGAGGCCGACAAGGTCGCCGCCGCCGTCGCACGCCGGGGCCCGTTCGATTCCATGCTCGCGCTCTGGCGGGCCAGCGGCGTCAAGGCGGCCACCATGCGCCGTCTGGCCGCCGCCGATGCGTTCGGCTCCATGGGCCTGTCGCGTCAGCAGGCGCTCTGGAACGCCAGGCTGCTGCGCGACGACCACCTGCCGCTCTTTGACGCCATTGGATCCGAGATCGCCGCTGACGGCTCCAACGCCGCACGCCACGACACTCTGGAGGAAGATGAGCCCAACCTCCCCGACATGGGCCCGCAGAACCAGGTCGTCCACGACTACAACACCACCGGCCTCTCGCTCAAACGCCACCCGGTCTGGTTCGCCCGCGAGCGACTCGTCTGCCTTGGGTGCCTGCCCTGCGAGGACCTGCGCGACCCCGCGAAGACACCCGACGCCAAGGCGGTCATGGTCGCGGGCCTCGTGCTCGTCCGCCAGCGCCCCGGCACCGCCAGCGGCGTCACGTTCATCACCCTCGAGGACGAGACTGGCATCGCCAACCTGGTCATCTGGCGGCAGGTCTACGACCGCTTCAGGCGGCAGGCGGGCGCCCGCTTGCTCGTCGCCCGCGG
This sequence comes from uncultured Phycisphaeraceae bacterium, assembly GCA_964533405.1. GTDB lineage: Bacteria > Planctomycetota > Phycisphaerae > Phycisphaerales > UBA1924 > JACKHA01. The sequence goes on from CAZHKB010000141.1 coordinate 4,019, forward strand.
CAAGGTCCAGAGGCAGGGCGAGGTCGTCCATGTGGTCGTGATGCGCCTGCGGAACGAGGATGCCGCGCTCGACGGGATGGACGCCCGGTCCAGGGACTTCCGATGAGTCGACCACGCGGCGATCATGCGAGCGCGAAGCGGTGGCGTGCCTCCGATTATCGGCCCGCGCAAGAACCGCGCACGCGCGCGGACCGATCGCTCTGGGCTTCTCTGCGGGTACGAACGCAGTCCGCCCGGCAACTTGCCGATCTCCACCACATGCAGCCCGCGCGCGGGGCACCCGGAGTTGAAGAGTGGCAGCGCCCGTTCCAGCGAGCAGCCCGACGCCCGTCCCGAGCCGACCGAGTCGCGCGGGTCCGCGCGCGCCCGCAGGGCGCAAGACGCCGGTGTGGTTGCCCGGACTGGTCGGGGCGATAAGCGTGGTGCTCAGCGTCGTGGCCGCCAGGGGATCGTGGAAACTGGGCAACTCGCTGGTCACCGCCGGCATGATCGCCGTCGGTGGATCGCTCGCGGGTATCCTGGTCGCCATCGCGCTGCACGCGCAGGCCCGCGCCCTGATCCGGGCCCGGCGCCTGGCCGAGGAAGCCGCCAGCAACGCCCATCGCCTGGCGATGGTCGCCCAGCGCACCACGAACCTGGTCGTGATCTCCGACGCCCGAGGTCGGATCGAATGGGTCAACGACGCGTTCACCCGCGCAACCGGCTACGCACTCGACGAGGTGCTGGGGCGGACCCTCGCGGACATCTTCGGGTTCGACCGGACCGACGCCCACACACTGGCGCGGCTTCGCGACGCGCTGGCCGTTGGCGAGGCCTTCCGCGGCGAGTTCCTTGGGAGAACCAAGGGCGGCGCCGACCTGTGGGTGGACCTGGACACCCAGCCGCTGCGCGACGAGGCCGGCTCGCTCATCGGCTTCATGGGGGTGCAGAGCGACATCACGCCGCTGGTCAACCAGCGCCGGGCTCTGGCCGCCAGCGAGGCCCGCTACCGCTCGATGGTCGAGGGCGCGGAAGTGATCGTGTGGGAGTACGACGTGGAGGGTGACCGCTTCCTCTACGTCTCGCCTCGCGCCCTGAGCCTGGGATACACAATCCAGCACTGGATGCGCCCTGGCTTCTGGCGCGAGCACCTGCACCACGAGGATCGCGACCAGACCCTGCGGTTCTGCGCCGAACAGATCGGGCAGATGCGGGCCCACCGCTTCCAGTACCGCATGGTCGCCGCCGACGGGGGCGAGGTCTGGATCGACGACTTCGTCTCCGCGCCCGAGCGGGTGGACGGACGCCTGGTCCTGCGCGGCGTGCTTGTGGATGTGACCGAGCGGCACCGGATGGAGGTCGAGGCCCGAGAGGCCAGCGATCGCGTGGCGGAGGTGAACGCCGCTTTGGAGGAAGCCCAGAACGTGGGGCGCCTGGGCAGCTGGCAATACGACCTGCGCAACGGGTCGTTCACATGGTCGCGCCAGGTGTTCAGCCTTCTGGGGCGCAACCCGGCCGATGGGACGCCTAGCATCGACCAGGGCGTGAACGACTACGCGCCCGAGGACCAGGTCCGCCTCCGCGCCGCGGTCGAACGCGCCTTGGCCACGGGCGACTCCTGCTCACTCGTGCTCCGCACCCGCGACGGCTGCACCGGCGTCAGGTATGTGCGTGTCGACGGGCGGGTTCGACGCGACGAGCACGGGTGCATCGTGGGCCTTTACGGCACCGCCGTCGATGTGACCGAGCAGATCCAGCGAGAGAGCGAGCTCAACGAGAGCAAGGCGCTGCTCTGGAGCGTGCTGGACATCCTCCCCCAGCGCATGTTCTGGAAAGACCTCCACGGGCGGTACCTGGGGGCCAACCGCGCGTTCATCCTGGACGCGGGCATGGACGACGTCGCTGGTAAGTCCGACCACGACATGCCCTGGGCCAGGTCGCAGGCCGACAGCATCGCCGCGTGCGACGCCCGCGTCATGCGGACCCAGGAGGCCGAACTCGACATCATCGAGCCGCGGAACCGCGCCGACGGGTCCAGGGGCTGGCTCAGCACCTGCAGGGTCCCGCTGCACGACCACGCCGGGCGGGTCATCGGGGTGCTGGGCACCTATACGGACGTGACGGCCTCGAAGCGGGCCGAGGAGGACCTGCGTCAGGCCCGCGACCAGGCCGAGGCCGCCAACCGCGCCAAGAGCGAGTTCCTGGCCAACATGAGCCACGAGATCCGCACGCCGATGACCGCGATCCTGGGCTTCGCCGACCTGCTGGATCAGGACGGCGAGCGGACCAACGCCCCGCCGGAGCGCCTCGAGTACATCGACACGATCAAGCGCAATGGCGAGCACCTGCTGGCGGTGATCAACGACATCCTGGACCTGTCGAAGATCGAGGCCGGCAAACTGAGCGTCGAGCAGATCATCACCCGTCCCGACCAGATCGTGCGTGAGGTGATCGGGCTGATGCAGGTCAAGGCACGCGGCAAGGGCATCGAGCTGCGCGTCGAGCAGGGCGGTGCGATCCCCGCGGCCATCCGCACCGACCCGGTGCGCCTGCGCCAGATCCTGATGAACCTGGTGGTCAACGCGATCAAGTTCACCCAGGCGGGGCGTGTCACCCTCCGCGTCGAGGCCGCACGGGGCGAGCAGCAGAATCTGGTCTTCGAGGTTCGGGACACCGGCATCGGCATCCCGCCCGAGCAGCAGGCCCGACTCTTCAAGCCGTTCGCGCAGGGCGATTCCTCGACGACGCGCCGGTTCGGGGGCACGGGCCTGGGCCTGCTGATCAGCCGGCGTCTGGCGCTGATGCTGGGCGGTGATATCGGCGTCCACAGCGAGCCGGGGCGCGGCAGTTGCTTCACACTCACCGTCGCCACCGGGCCGCTGGAGGGTGTGGAGATGGTCTCGACGATGATGACCGGATCGGGCGACGCCTCGAGTGCCCGACCGGCCTCGGGCGCCGGTCCCCAGGCCGTCGCCGCCGACGCGCTGGCCGGCCTGCGGATCCTCTTCGCCGAGGACGGCCCGGACAACCAGCGACTCATCGGGTTCCATCTGCGCAAGGCCGGCGCGGAGGTCACGGTCGTCGGGAACGGCCTGCTCGCGCTGAGCGCGTTCTGCACCGCCGGCGATGAGCACTCGGCATTGCTCGAGCCCCCGCCCTTCGACCTCTTGCTGATCGACATGCAGATGCCGGTGATGGACGGGTACGCCGCCGCCGCCGCGCTGCGGGGCAAGGGATGCCGCTCCCCGATCGTCGCCATCACCGCGCACGCGATGGGCG
>CAZHKB010000142.1:0-7267 GCA_964533405.1 uncultured Phycisphaeraceae bacterium
GACCGCGAGCGACTGCGGGTCCTTGATCGCGGCGGCGGGGACGACCTCGGGACCGATTGGGCAGAACGTGTCAAAGCTCTTGCCGCGGGTGAACTGGCCTCCGGAGCCGGACTTCTGCCACCAGCGGGCCGAGACGTCGTTGGCGCAGGTGTAGGCAAGGACGTACTTGAGGGCGTGCTCGCGGGAGACGTTGCGGGCGGCGCGACCGAGGATGACGGCCAGTTCGCCCTCGAAGTCGACTTGGTCGCCGCCGCACGAGGAGTCGCGGCAGATGGGCGGGATGACGATATCGTGGCCGGAGAGGCAGGCCGAGGCCGGGTTTTTGGTGAAGACGAGCGGGTGCTCGGGCACGTCGGACTTCATCTCCTTGGCGTGCTCGGCGTAGTTGCGGCCGATCCCGATGATGTGCCGCAGCGGCAAGGCCTCACGCCCGACCAACTCAACGGCCAGCCCGATCTCGGTCTGGAGAAGTTGCATGGGGGAGGGTATCCGGGGAGTTCCGCGGGGAGTTCACCACATAGGCACAGCGGAAGACGCGGGACATGCAGAAGCGGGGGCTGGGGTTGCTGATGAACTGCGCGTGGGCTCACGGGTTGTCAAGGTGCGTGCCGTGGCCGCCCTCCGCCTTGCAGCGAGCTCGCGTCAGGCCTGCGTCTGATCCACCTTCGTGAAGGTGTTGCGCACTCGGTCCTTGACGACGCCTGGGAACGCGAGCGCTCGCCCATGCGCAACGCACCAGATCGCGGGCCCGAGCACGTTGGCCGCGAAGATCGCTTCGGTCAGGTTCTGCTGGGCATCGCTGCGTCCCAGCTCGAAGGGCCTCCACGCGCCCGTCAGCACGATCGGAACCCGAGGCCTGGGGATCCCGCGGAAGAGCACGTCGCCGGTCTTCTCCAGCGTGTCGGTGCCGTGCGTCACCACGATGCCGGTGGACTCTGTGGCGATCTCCTGGGACCCGCCGAAGTCGATGACCGACGACAGGATGCGCTGGCGGTCCTGCTCGGTCATGAGCAGGCTGTCCTTTTGCATGAGTTCGACGATGTTGACGTTGACATCCTCGAGCCGAAGGCGGCGGAGCAGGCGATGCAGGACCGACTTGCGGTTCTCGAGCGAGCCGGTGCGCTCGTCGTAGGTCTTTTCGAGCGTGCCGCCGGTGGAGATGAGCGTGATCCAGCGCATGGTGAGAGGGTACGGGAGATCGGCAGGTCAGGGGAGGTGCGGAGTTGAGAGGTGCCAGGGTGCCAGGGACGCACGATCGGACACCCTGGGCACCTTGGCACCTGACACCTCGACACCTACTGTTGCACTCAGGAGCCACCCATGTCCAAAGACAAGCCCATCGGCAAGCAGGGCGCCGCCCCGGCCAAAGCCCCCGCCAAGCTCGGCATCGCCGGGTCCGAGCGTGAGTACCTCACCTCCCTCGGGATCGAAGACCTCACGGTCGGCTCCGGGGCCGAGTGCAAGCCGTCGGCCAAGGTCAAGGTCCACTACCGGGGCACGCTGATGGACGGGACCGAGTTTGACTCGTCGTATGGGCGGGGCCAGCCCATCGAGTTCCCCCTCGACAACCTGATCGAGGCCTGGCAGAAGGGCATCCCGGGCATGAAGGTCGGCGGCAAGCGCCGCCTGATGGTGCCGTACGCGATGGGCTACGGCGTGCGCGGGTCGCCGCCGGCGATTCCGCCGAAGGCCGACCTGATCTTCGATATCGAGTTGCTGGGCGTGCGGTGATGTGACCCGCGGGCCGGGTTGCGTGCGTCGCGTCCGCGTGAGTCGCGTCAGCCCGCGGGCGACGGAGCACGCGAGCTCGCGTCGATCGTGCTGGGCTGCTCCATCTCCTGACGGGCAACCCGGGCTGGCGCATCCCTGCTCCCACGGCCTGGGCCGGTGGGAGTCGCCATGGAACGGTTCTATTGCCCGCCGGTGCCCGAACTGCCCACGCCGGGGTTGGGGCGTGCGAATGGCGCGGTTGGGCGCGTGCTGGCCTGGGGCGGGCGTGGCTCAGCCGTGGGCCTGGTCGCCGTCGCCTGGATCGCGATGACCCTGGTCCCCACCCGCGGCATCGAGCACGCCGCCGCCCAGCGGGTGGCGTGGCTCGCGGTGGAAGGCTTCGGACTCGGCGGTTCCGCGATCCTGAGCGAAGTCTGGGCGACGGTTTCGGAGGCGTTCTACGACCCCGATCTGAACGGCGTGGACGCGGAGGGAGTCGTCGCTGAGTTCACGCAGGCCGCCGACGACGCCCGGACCCCGGCGGAACTGCGCGAGGTGGTCAACGCATCGCTCGCACGCCTGAAGGCCTCGCACACCCGACTCTTCACGCCCGACGAGACCGCGTTCTACGAGGTCCTCGACGTGTTTATCCCGGGTGGGTTGCAGCAGGGCCAGATCGCCGGCCAGCCGCGTGGGGCAGTTTCCTACGTCGGGATCGGATGCGTGACGCGGGGGATCGACGGGCGGGACTTCGTGACCGATGTGTATCCCACGGGCCCCGCGGACCAGGCCGGGCTGCGGGTGGGGGATGAGATTGTGAGCGTCGCCGGGCGGGAATGGGGACCGGTTGAGCCGTTCCAAGGGCGTGCAGGCGAGGGAACGCCGCTGGTGGTCCGGCGTGCCCAAGGTATGCGGGCGTTGGAGCTGACCGTGACGCCCGAGCGCATCAGGCCGCGGGCGATGTATCTCAAGGCGCTGCAGGCCAGCGCCGAAGAGGTCGAGCGCGACGGCTGCCGGCTCGCGTACGTCCATGTGCGCTCGTACGCCCATCAGTCCTACCAGGACGCGCTGATCGAACTGATGGACGGACGCTTCGCCCACGCCGACGGCCTGGTCCTGGACCTCCGCGGCGGCTGGGGCGGCGCGAGCCCGGACTACACCGACGCCTTCAACCCCGCCCATCCGTACATGCAGGTGCGCGGGGGCTCTTGGGGCGATGTCAGCCGGGTGTGGGACAGGCCGCTGGTCGTGCTGATCGACGAGGGCACCCGCAGCGGCAAGGAGATGATGGCCGACGCCCTGCAACGCTCCGGCGTCGCCACGCTGGTTGGCACCCCCACCGCCGGGGCGGTGCTGGGCGGCACCACGTTCCCGATGAGTGACGGCAGCCTGCTGATGGTCGCGGTTAGCGATGTCCGCATCGACGGTGGCTCCCTCGAGGCCAATCCCGTGCAGCCGGATGTGCTCGTCGAGCGGCCGATCCCGTATTGCAACGGGGCGGACCCGCAGATGGAGGCGGGATTCCACGCACTTATCGAGCGGATTGGTTCACGCCGGCCGCTGTAGAAGCACAGCCGACGTTGGTGTCAGACACAACGTCCGCGGCGCGGATCGCGGAGGGGCTCACCCATCCTTCACATCTCCCCGCAGCGTCTGGATCGCGTGCGGCATGATGTCCACCAGCGCCTCAAGGTTCTCCACCGCCCCGCGTGGCGAGCCCGGCAGCGTCAGGATGAGCGTGCGCCCGATCGTCCCCGCGATGCCGCGCGAGAGGTATGCCTTGGGCGTCTTGTCCAGGCACCGCAGCCTGGCCAGTTCCATCAGCCCCGGATGCTCGCGCTGCATGACCGACCGCAGCGCCTCGGGCGTCACGTCCCGCGGCGCGAGGCCCGTGCCACCCGTTGAAACAACAAGGTCAATCCCGGGAGTCTGCTCCGACCACTCGACGAAGCACGCCGCGATCTGGTGGCGCTCATCGGGCACAACGCGAGTCGCCACGACCTGGGCCCCAAGGCTCGCGCGGAGCGCTTCCACCACGGCTGGCCCCGACCCATCCACCCGCTCGCCACGCGAGCAGCGATCGCTGACCGTCAGCACCGCGGCGCGGATCGGTCGCGCGAGCGAGCCGGGTTGGTTCTCCATCGCCATGAACCCAGTCACGGGCTCCGCCTCCGCGAACCTCCGCGCTCCCCTCCGCGCCCTGTGCGTTCGCGTTTGTCCTGGGCCAGCGAGCTCGCCGCATACACCGCGCTCCGCCCCCCGCGTTTCTCGAGCACCCGCACCCCCTCGATCACCATCGCCTTGTCCACCGCCTTGCCCATGTCCAGCACCGTCAGCGCTGCCAGCGTGACCGCCACCAGCGCCTCCATCTCCACACCCGTCCGCGCGTGCGTCCGGGCCGTGGCGGTGATCCGCACCCGCCCACTCTCAACCTGGGCCGTCACGTCCACGCCATCAAGCGGCAGTGAGTGGCACAGCGGGATCAGCTCATCGGTGCGCTTGGCCGCCTGGATTCCCGCGAGGCGGGCGACCTCAAGCACCGGCCCCTTGGCGATCGTCCCTTGCCTGATCCTGGCCTCCAACTCGGGTGAGATGCGGACGAACGCCTCGGCCGTCGCGCTGCGGGCCGTCACCGGCTTCTCACCCACATCCACCATCGTGGCCCGCCCGTCGCTTGTCACATGCGAGAGCCCGGGCGCGTTGCCACGTCGCGCTTTCCCGTTCGCCAATCCTGCCCGCTGCTTCGTCACGCCACACCTCCGCCGCCCAAGGCCGCGCTGTCCACGCTGCTCCCCTCACCGTTCACATCACCACCCCGCCCTCGCCGCGCCCGCCGGTGCGCATCCGACGTGCCGTACTCAAACGCCGCGATCACGCCCAGGATCACCAGGGTCTGCACGCCCACCAGCACCGCCTGCCACGCCTCGAGCGTCGCCAAAATCACGCCCGAAACTCCCGTCACCAGCGTGAAGCCCCAGATCACCAGGACCGCGGCCCGCTTGCTCAGGCCGCGCCGCACAAGCCGGTGCGAGAAGTGCTGCAGGTCTCCCACGAACGGGCTGCGCCGCTGCCAGAGGCGGATCGCCACCACGCTCACGAAGTCGTACAGCGGCACGGCCAGGATCACCACCGGCATGAACACCGCGTGCCACCCGATCCCCGTCGCCGCCACCGCGTGCCCATCCACGATCACCCCCGGCGGCGCGTAATACGTCGTCCGCACCGTCAGCACCGCCAGGATGAACCCGATCACCAGCGACCCGCCGTCGCCCATGAACAGGCGGGCCGGCGGGAAGTTGAACACGAGGAACCCGAGCAGTCCGCCAATCAGCAGCGCCAGGCACCCCGCGATGAACCACTGCCCGTTCACCAGCGCGGCCGCCAGAAAGCACGCCGAGGCGACGGCCGCGCACCCCGCCGACAGCCCATCCATGTTGTCCATGAAGTTGAACGCGTTGGTGACCACCGCGATCCAAAGAACCGTGACGAGAATCGACAGCCACGCCCCGCCCACATGCCCGTCCAGCATCGTCAGCAGGCGGGTCTGATCGACCAGCGCCACGGCCGTCGCCGCGATGAAGATGGCCGCGAGCTTGACCCAGGGGCCGAGCGGCCTGCGGTCATCCACCAACCCCACCATGTGCAGCCCCAGGATCGCGCCGACGAACACGAGGGCCAGGTCGGCCCGCTCGCGCACGCCCTCGAGGTGCGGCCGGGCCGCGTCGGGAAGCAGTTCCTCCCCAACTCCCATCACCAGCGCGGCCAACCCGAACAGAATCGGCAGAACAAACGCGGCCACGATCGCGATCCCGCCCGTGTTGGGGACGCGCCGGATCTGGCTCTTGACCTGGCCGGGAATGCCCGGGCCGTCGAGTGTTCCCAGTCGGTGCCCCAGGCGGACCAGGGCCGCGGAAAGCGGGAATGCGATCGCCAGCGCGACCGGGATCAGGAAGAGGACCGGGTAGACCATGGGGCGTACATCATTGGCCGGGTGAAGGACCAAGCCTCGGCGCAGGATTCGCGGGGGCCATGCAACGCCCGATAACCACGCCAAAAAAAATGTGGCCCACCCGGAACTTTGGGGGGGGGCGTATAACCAAGACCGGCATCGCGAAAGGGGGATCACACTCCCGGCACCGGCAAACACGAGAGCGGAGGCCCAACATGGTAGGCGGCACACGACTGGCGGGTTTGCTGTGCGTGGGTGTGCTCGGGGCCTTGGCCGGACGGGCGATGGGGCAAACGACGTGGCTGGTGTCGAATGATCCGAGTAAGAACCCGGATTTCACGTCGCTTGCGGGCGCGACGGCGTCGCCGGCGGTTGTCGCGGGGGACACGATCCTCGTCAGCCAGGGAGCAGGTCCCTACATCATAAGTTCGCCCGCCATCGTCAATGTGCGAGTGACGATCAAGACGCAGCCCGGCGAGCAACCGGTTTTGCGCGCGGTGTCCCTCCCGAGCACCAATGCGATCATCCGGTTTAACACAGAGTCGGCCCAGTCCGTCGTTGAGGGTTTGCGATTCGAGGGCCAACTACAGCCCAGCATTATCTTCAGCGCGATTATCTCGACGGTTCCCCTGATAACGTTGCGGGATTGCGTATTCGCGGACTTCTCGACCGACAGACTTGTCGTTCTCCTGCGGTCGGGCACGGTAATCGACTCCTGGGAGTTCACGGAGTGCAACGTCGACTCCAGCGCCGCGTTAGCCATCGTCGGTGGCGGCGTCGTAAAGGACAGCAGCTTTTTCACCTCCAACCCGGCTTCCTACAGCGGTACTTTTGTGATCGCCGACGAGGGTGAACTTGTCTTCACGGGCTGCGAGTTCATCGGCGGTCCGGTGATTCGTCCCGATCCCCCATCGCCCAGGTATGAGGCTCAGTTTAACAACTGCGAGTTTACTGACACGATACTGCGCGCTAGCCAGGTGCTCTTCCTTCCCCAAAGTCAAAACTTCAGCCTCAGCAACTGCCTCGTCGCTCGGGTGCAGTCGCCGGGCAATCCCCTCCTGCGATCATTTGGTTCCACGATCAGTATTCGCAACTGCACGATCGCGGACGTTTCCGCGCCGTCGCTCGCGCAAGTGACATTCGGTTCCAACACGATCACGATCCGCAACTCAATCATGTGGCCCGCGGCGTTTTCACACATCATACAGAGTCCGGGCACAATCGAGCACTCTCTCGCGACGGGTTTGGCTGCTGGCGCGGGCAACGTCAGCACTAATCCCCTTTACCTGAATCCCAGCGCTGGTGACTACAGACTCAAACGAGGCTCACCGGCCGAAGATGCTGGAGACAACACTGACGTTCCCGCCGGTGTGACCACCGATCTTCTGGGTCAGCCCCGGTTCATTGAGGACCCGGCCATGCCGAACACGGGCGTAGGGCCGCCCCCGGTAGTGGACATGGGCGCGTACGAGTTTCAGTTGGCTACGAACTGTCTCGCCGACCTTACCACAAGTGCCATTGCCGGGACACCTGGTTACGGCGTTGCGAACGGTATCCTCAACAACGACGATTTTTTCTATTATTCGACGCTGTACGCTGGCAGCCTAG
>CAZHKB010000143.1:0-7219 GCA_964533405.1 uncultured Phycisphaeraceae bacterium
ACGTAACGGCGTGACGGCGAGACGGAGGGAGGGTGGGTGGCCTGGTTCCGTCTCTGCGGAGCCATGCTTGACCACCGAGTGCGAGCGATGGAGCGACTGATTGCGGGCGATCCGTTTTGATGGAAAGCATGTGTCGCTCGTGCAGGACGCTCCAGAGCCGGTGGCGGTGGCCGGTGAGGCGATCGTGCGCGTGGTGAGGGCAGGAGTGACCGCGGCGGAGGTCGCGGCAGCGCGAGGTCTGGTTCCCGCTGCACCGGCGATCCTGGGGCACGAGTTCGTGGGCGTGGTTGAGCGGGTCGAGGCCGCGGCGGGGCGGGAGCGGGATCAGGCGCTGGTTGGGCAGCGGGTGGTCGGATCGATCGAGGTGGCGTGCGGGAAGTGCGACCTGTGTCGGCGCGGGTTGTCGAATCACTGCCGGGATCTGGGATTGATCGGGCTGGCGGGGCGGAACGGGTGCTTGGCGGAACGAGTCGCGGTGCCGGTGCGGTCACTGGCCGCGCTGCCCGCGGCGGTGAGTGACGACGCGGGGGTGTTCGCGCTGGGGGCGGCGGCCGCGCTGCACGCTGCCCAGTTGGTGCGACTTGAGGGCCGCGGCTACATCACCGTGCTGGGCGACAACGTGGCCGCGTTGCTGGCGGCGCAGGCGATGGCGAAACTGAACGCGTCGGTGCGGATCGTGGGGAGCGATCCAACGTGCTTCACCCGTGCGGAGAAATGGGGGATCAAGCATCGCGGGATCGACGATGTCGGGCGGCGGCACGATCAGGACGTGGTGGTGGATTGCACGGGAACCTCCGCGGGGATGGACATCGCGCTGCGGCTGGTGAGGCCGCGCGGCACGGTGATCGTCGGGGCGACGACGGCGCCGGTGTGGGAGACCACCAGCGGGCTGGACCTGGGGCTGGTCCCGCGGCATGAGGTCGAGATTGTGGGGGCGCGTGGCGGGCGCGTGGCGGATGGAGTGGCGGCCATCGTGGAGGCGCGGTTTGATGTGGTGGGGTTGATCACCCGGCGCGTCAAGCTCAGCGAGGGCGTGGCCGCGCTGCGGGCGGCGGGTGAGGCGGGGCAGATCAAGGTTGTGATTGAGGTGTGATCGAGTCTGGCTGATTGGCATGGCTCCGCGGGGCCGGAACCATGCCACCCGCGGCCCGGGTCAGGGCACGACCAAGACGCGCTCAAGCACCAGCGCGACCGCCGGGGCGCGCTCGACAGGCTGACCCGCGGCGCCGAGGATCCACGCCCCAAGAGGGTCGTCCTTCAAGAGCCCGACGTGGGAACAGCGGACGTGCAGGGTTTCGTCCGCGGAGGCGAGGGCGGCCGAATCGGTCGGGACCGCGCCGTCGCCCAGTGCCTGGATGACGCGGCGCACGACGCGGGACCACCAGGACTTGACGCGCGTGCGCACGCCGCGACGCTCGGCGGGGGCGTCCGCGGCAATCTGAGCGGAGACGGCGGAAGGCGCCGCGTGCGAGGCGTCGGTCGATTCGGTTCGGTGGGACGCTTGACCGGGATTGGAACTCTGCCACGCGTCGGGTTCCGGGGTGTGGCCGATCGCTTGCGCGACGATGACGGTCATGATGATGCCGATGGGCGCGGGGCGGGCGTTGAGGTCTTGGAGGAATGCCGAGCCGGGGCGGAGGTCGATGCCGGCCTGGCCGTCGCCGTCGGAGGAGAGGCGGAAGATCTCGCCGACCGGGGCGTCGGCGTGCCGCCAGGCGATGGTGCGTTCGATGAGGTCGTTGGGGGCGCGGACCCAGGCGATGGGGGCGCCGGCGTTGGGTGTGGCGATGAGCACGACGCGGTCAACGTCGGGCAATCCCAGCTGGGCGTCGCCGACGCCGGCGTACGCGCCCTCGCGGGTGAGCACGTCGCGGGCTACCAGGCCGCCCATGGAGTGGCAGACCAGGTCAACGCGTTCGACGCCGCGGGCGCGGGCGGCGCGGAGGCACGCGGCCAGGGCGTCGGCCGAGAGCGCGACGCCCTGGTCGTTGGGGTACTCGAAGAACAGGACGCAGCGGCCGGCTTGGTGGAGCGCGGGGGCGAGTTCGCGCCAGACATCGCCCGAGTCGTCCAGCCCGTGGATGAGGACGACCGCAGAGGGAGGCAGGGGCGCGGCCTTCTCGGCGCCCTCGCGGAGGCGGGTGCAGGCGGCGTCGAGGCCTGCGTCGTCGGGCGCGCCCGACGCGCGAGCCAGGCGTGGCTCAAGGACATACAGACCCGGCTCGGGATGCAGGAAACCCTGGGGCACTGCCGGGAGCATCAGTTGGAGGCCTGCGGCCAGACGTCGGGAATCCTGGGCTTCGTCGGTCGCCCAAGCGGGCAGGACAGCCCAGGCCAGAAGCCCGGCGGCCAGCACGATCGCGGGAACCCGCTTCGGCATGGACCTCCATCCGTTGGGATCGAAGCCCCGGATGCCGGGGTCGACCCTTACGTCCGAAAAGATCGGCTGGACACGCCGATCAGGGACGAAACTTCGATCCGCACGCGGCTGCATGGCAGCAAGGCGTGGTCGACCCAGGCAAACCCGCACACTTGTCAGGGAGCCGTGCGGGGGATCTGCTCCAACATGCGGGACTCGACCTGCTGATAAGTCTGGAATGCTACTTCGAGTTCGGCCAGCAATCTTTCCAGAACCTCGGGGCTGGCGGCGCCGGAGGCCCTCGCCGCCATCAGGGACTCGCTGGCGGCCCGCAGGTCGCTGACCGCCAAGGCGTAGGCGCGGGTCGCGTCGTAGTAGAGCTGGGCCTCCATCTCGCGGGTGGTCGGGCGTTCGAGCAGGCGCCACGGAGCGGCCCGGACCTCGGCCAGCAGCAGTTTCATCTGGTCGGAGGCCAGACGCATGTTGGCGATGGTTCGCCGGAGATTGGGGATCTCCTCGGCCAGCCGCGTGCGGGCGTCGGTGGTCATGGCCGAGAGATCATCGGCGGAGCGGCCAAAACCCTCGACGGTCTGGTTGACGAGCGGCAGCGTCTCGTCGTTGACGCGCTGGGTGGTGGTCTCGACGTTGGCGACGATGCGGTCGATCTCGTCGCGGTTGTCGTCGATGACGGCCTGGGCGGCGGCCATGAACTCCTCGGCGTCGAGCAGAAGCCTGTCGACGTCGGCCAGGATGGGTTCGATCTGCTCGGAGCCCTCGCGGATGTTGGCGAGCGTGGTGTCGATGTCGCCGGTCCAGCCTTCGATTTCCTGTGTCAGGCGCGACGTGATCTGCGCGACATCGGCGGAGATCTGGTCGGCCCGGGCGAGGATGGGCTGGATCTGGGCGTCGGTCTCATCGAGCGAGGCGTAGAACTTGTCGACGATCTCCTGGACGCGCTGGACGATGGTTTGGACCTTCTCCTGCTGGTCGGTGCCGAAGCCTGCGGATTCCAGGAAGGAGGGTGGAGCGACGCCGCCCTTGAGCAGCGCACCCTCGGCCAGGGCGGGGCCGGTTTCAGCAAGGCCCACCCAGCGGATGTTGATGGAACTCAGCGTGCCGAGCAAGGGCTGCTCGAGGTAGGCCTTGGTGTCCGGGTACAGCGTGACATCGGAGGCGACCAGCACGCTCAGGACGATGCGCGGGCCCAGGTCGCCGGTCATCTCGCGGTGGACCGCCTCGACGCGCCCGACGGGTTGGCCGCCCAGGTGGACGGGCGAGCCGGGCTTGATGCCGGGCGCGCCCACCCGCAGGGGGAACCAGACGGAGTAGCGGGTGTAGGAGCCCCAGCTCTCGGCGACGCCCGAGAGCATGAACGACAGCATCACGGCGACCGCGAGGCTTCCCAGAAGGAAGACGCCAGCGAGGATGTTGTTGCGGCGTCCGGTGGGCGCGCTCATGCGCGGGGGTCTCCGTGGTTAGTGGCGCCTATACCGTAGCAAGATCGGGGGAGCGGTGCGGGGCGTGGATGATCCGAGCCCCCGGCGGGAGCCGGGCGGTCGAGTCGTCGAGATCGTGGGTGAGTTGGCCGCCGGCCTCCGGGCGGGGGGTTCGGACTGTCAGTACCCGCTCGGGATGACGGGATTCTGCGTGAGGACGGCGGTGGCGACGGCGGCCGCGACGCATGTGAGGGTCCACGCGGTGGCGAGCATCGTTCCCACTGGAACCCGCTTCCAGACGAGGTCGATGTTGACGAGGCGCCGCGGCAGCGCCCACGCGATCGGCGCGAGCATGAGCAGGATGCTGGAGGCCAGGTTGGTCTTGCCGGTGGCGAAGCAACCCACCGCGAGAAGCCATGCCAGCATCCCGGCGATGACGAAGGCGGCGGTCGGACCGGGGGCGGCGCGGCGTGAGATGAGCGTGGCGACGGCGGTGGCGGCGGCGAGCGCGGCGACTCCGGCCGCGGCCTGGCCCGCGGTGGCGGTTCGCCCGATGATGAGCACCACCACCGCGCCCAGGGCCGCGAGGAAGTGCGCCCCCCAGACGAGGCTGGGGTGGCGCTCGCGCTGCGCGAGAGCGGTGGTCCAAGTGCTGAGCAGGACGAGGGCGGTTCCGACTCCGACACCCAGCAGGAGCATGGTGCGCCCGATGGATCGCTCATAGGGGTGTATCAACCAGGTGAGAACCGTGGCGATGGTCACGCCGCGCCCGATCCAGCGGAGCGTCGCGACGAGCGTGCGTCGCGCCCGGGTTGGCGGGGCGTGCGAGGCGCCGGCGAGCCGGCCCAGGCCGATGTCGGCGAGCACCCATGCCGCGAGCATGAGGCCGGTGTGGATGAGCCGGGCGGTCGCGTCAACGGGCCAGAGGCGCTGTTGGGAGAAGTCCCAAGGCCACTCAAGGCTCGTCACCCGCAGGGGCCAGGACCAGGACGCGTAATGAATGAAGGGGACGGCGAGCACGAAGCCGGCCACCCACGCCAGAACGCCGAGCATGGCGAGCGGGGTTCCAGGGCTGGGCGGAATCGGGGCGGCACCGGGGGACGGATCGCCGGGCATGGACGGTTTCGTGGGGCGTTGTCGGACGGCGCGGGAGGAGAGCCCCGCGCCCAGGAGCACGACGACGCCGAGGATGCAGGCCGGAATCACGCCGCCGAACAGCGCGAGTTTGAGTTCCATGCGGAGCGGCCCCGTTGCCCGCGACCGCGGGCAAGGGGACAATACCAGCCGGTGGGTGGGTTTGCTCCGGTGGCCCGCCAGTGGTGTCGCGTGGTGAAGGCTGGTGGTTGCCCCCTCGATGAACGTGGCAGAGCCTCGTTGACACCTCCCCCGCGCGGGGGTGGGGGCGGGTCAGAACTCGAAGAACTCCTCGAACTCTCGGAACCAGGGGTCCTTGTCGCCGTCATCCTCGATCTCATCGAGCGCCTGGCCCAGGTCCTCGAGGGCGTCATCCAGCTCGAACAGGCTCTGCATGTAGTCGTTGAACTCATCGCGCATGGAGCCCGGGAAGCAGGGTGACATGACGGTGGCGATGGCGTTCATCGAGGCCTCGTTGATGTCCTCGGGGTTGTCGTACATGTCGTCGAGGTACTCGTCGACCATGTCCTCGGTGCAGTCGCGGACATCGTCCTTCGTGCGATTGCCCAGGTCGCCGAACTCATCGTCGAAGTCATCGCCCTCGTCCGCGCTCCTGGCCCGGAGCAGTTGCAGGGCGTCGGTGGCCTTGACCATGTCGTCGGTCAGGTCGCCCTCGCCGACGATGGCGTCGAGCTGGCTCCAGAAGAAGCCCGAGAGCGTGCCGCGCGAGGGGTTGGAGGCGAGGGCGTCGAAGTTGAAGGCGTCCTCGGGGTTGAAGTCGTCGAACTCGCTGAGGAGGCCCCGGAAGATGTCGCGGGCGCGGTCGCCGAAGAGGGTGTCGACGCCCGCGCCGCCGTACATGTCGTCCTCGCCGTAGCCGCCCCGGATGAAATCGTCTCCGGAACCGCCGCGGAGGGCGTCCTCGCCACCGCCGCCGCGGAGGGTGTCGTTGCCAGGCCCACCGAGCATGGTGTCGTTGGCGTTGTTGCCCTCCATGACGTCGTCGCCGGACTGGCCCTGGAGGAAGTCATCGCCCTTTCCGCCATAGACGCGGTCGGCGCCCTCGCCGCCGGAGACGGAGTCCGCGCCGTTGCCGCCGCGGACGTCATCCGCGGCCGAGCCGCCCTGGACGGTGTCGTTGCCATTTCCGCCGAAGATTGAGAAGCGCAGGAGGGCGCCCAGGGGGTCGCGTGGGCCGCCCAGGACCGAGATGTTGTCGTTTCCGTTTCGGGCCTCGACGCGGACGCGGGTGACGCCCGGGAAGGCGGTGAGGTCTGGCACGCCCGGGACGCCGCGAACAACGACGACGCCGTTGCCATCGCCCGCGCTGAAGAACATGACATCGGAGCCGGTGGAGCCCTCGACCTCGAGGATGCCGTTGATGACGGAGGCGGAGAGGGCGAGGCGATGCTCGAGGGAATCGACGAGCGGCGCGGGTGCGGGGCGGGCGTTGCGCCGCGTCGTGCTGCGTGCCGCGGGGCGGTTGGTGCCGAACTCGGGGGCGCGGGTGGACCGCCGCTTGCTGCCTGTCATCGCTGAACTCCGGGTGTGCGCGCGTTGGCGCGTGGGGCGGGAGGGGGCTTGGACCACGGCTCGTCGCGCGATCCGCCCCACAGGCCGCGGGCGCCGCGGCCCCCTGCGTGCGAGAGAACACTAGGCGGGCTTGCCGCAGGAATCGGCCCTGACCATCTCGAAGCGTCCCCGTGCCCGCGTCCCCGGACCTTGTTCCCTGCCTCCTCAGGTCCGGCGTCCGAGACTGCCCTCGGGCAACCCCGCGCGTGGCTATCCCTACACCCATGAATCCCGGGAGATGCTGACATGAACTTGGCCGCCCTGTTCGCCCTCGCGCTGCTCAACCCGGCCAGCCAGCCCTCGCCCCAGGCGGCCTCCCCCACTGCCGCCGTGACGCCCGTGAACGGGCACATCATCGTCTCGACCCGTGGCGACAGCGCCCTGGTCCTGATCGACCCGGTCAGCTTCCGCGCCTACGGACGGCTCGAAGCGCCCGTCGGACTGCACGAGATCGCGGCATCTCCGGATGGTCGGCGCGCGATCGGCTCGGCCTATGGCTCCGGTCCCCGCCACCAGACCCCCGACCAGCGCCTGCTGGTTATCAACCTGCCCGACAACAACCCGGCCACCGACGACGCGATGACCCTGGGCGCGCTCATCGACCTGGGTACGGCCAACGTCCGCCCGAATGATTTGGCGTTCTTCCCCGACAATCGCCATGTGCTGTGTACGAGCGAGGTGGCCCAGACGGTGTTGAAGATTGATGTGGACGCGGCGG